>JAGQXH010001000.1 GCA_020436695.1 Lewinella sp.
CTCTCCGAGCGCGTGCGACACAGAAAAACGTGCGCTCGGAGAGCGCTTCACGCCGGTTTTGTATCGTTTCTAATACGACTACGTCTTACATAAGAAATTGCTGTAAATGCGCCCTCTGCCGGGCTTACGACTTACGACTCATTGACTTACGACTAAACAACCAATATGCCATTTCAACAAGCAGCATTCGATCAAATGCCCATAGTTGGTATTCTGCGGGGGATCAGCCCGGAGGCACTGGAAGCGATCATTCCGGCTTATCAGGAAGCGGGCCTTACCACCCTGGAGATCACCATGAATACGGAAGGCTTTACGGGAATGATGACAGCAGCCGTTGCTGAATACGGAAGCCGGCTCAATATCGGTGCCGGTACGGTCTGCTCGGAGGAAGATCTGGATCGGGCTCTTGCGGCCGGGGCCCAGTTTATCGTTACGCCCATTCTGAATGAAACCGTAGTGAAAAAATGTGTAGATCAGGGCATACCCGTCTTCCCGGGTGCACTTACCCCCAGCGAGATCTACCAGGCCTGGACCTGGGGAGCGACCATGGTCAAGGTCTTTCCGGCGAGCGCCTTCGGTCCTTCGTATATACGGGAAGTACTGGCCCCTCTGAATGAGCTGCGACTACTACCTACCGGCGGTGTCAGTCTCGAAAACATGGCAGACTATTACCGGGCCGGTGCCGGGGGCTTTGGCCTGGGTAGTTTACTTTTCGACAAAAAGCTGATCGAGGCAAAACAATGGCCAGCCCTACAGCATAAGATGCAGGCTGTAGCAGATCATTGCCGGCAGATCCGGCCACTTAAGGACAGATAAGTGCTGATATTTGGTGAAATCGGACAACAAAACAAGCAGGTTTCGTTATACACAAAGCATGGGTCCGGCGACCAAAGTTACCGGACCTTATAAGGCTTTATTCAATCACTAAACGCAGTACTTCCTGTTTTTGATCCTGGTTGGCCCGTAGCAAATACATGCCGCTTGGCCAACTGGATACATCCAGCTGTAGTGCAGAGGCACCGGATTCTACCCAGAATTCCTGTTCCAGCAAACGCTGGCCCTGCAGGTTGGATATCACAATTTTTACATCTCCGCGTTCCAGCTGATCAAAAGTCAGATTCACCAGATCGTGGGTTGGGTTGGGGAAAGCTTTCATGGCAAAATGGTTTAGGGTTGCATTTTTATCGACTGCGGCTGCCCCGGGCAGATTCGTCTGCTGTCTATTAGACGTGCCTTCCACTACCAGGGTACTTATGGTAGAAGCCCCTCCATCATCACCAGGCATGCTATAGTAGGCAGTATTATCTACGTAGGTCAGATCTTTACCAATGATAACATCGTCGATCCACCAACCCTGGCCGGCTGACAGGATATCAGATGATAAGCGATAGCGGATCAAAACTTCCTGATCGGTGAACAGGCCAAGATTCACTACTGATTCTACCCAACCATTACTACTACCACCGAAAGCAAATCCGTTGATGAGCGGATTATTGGCCAACGGAATGACATCATTGTAGCCATTTCGCGTCATTTGGCCGCCGAGGTCGTACCAGGTGAGACCACCGTCATTGGAGATCTCCAGTACGCCACCATCAAAGTTGGCTTCGGTCTCGAATTTGTGACGGAAACGCATCTCTGCTCCGTCGGGTAGCACTACACCTTGCGCCGTTTTTAAGATTTGATTACTGGTATTATCCGGATCTGCTGCAAACCAGGAGAAGTTCCCATTGTATGCATCCGAATCCGTTAGTGCCCACATATTAAGTCCTAAGGTTGGATTCCATTTGGCAATGCCGTCTTCCATATCATCTTCGAAGTAGATATCTCCGGCTACCGGTGCATCGACTTTCAGGCGGTAGGTAATTACTTTGGTTTCGCCCTTATTAACTGTAAACTGCTGGAAATTCAATACCCCGGACTGCACTTTTACCGAATGGCTGGAAGAGTTTTTCACATAGGTGGTATAGGGCGGCACCGGAACACTTACAGACATCTTTTTGGTCTTGAAGGCACCGCTGTTCTCGATGGTAATGGTATAGGCGATCTCGTTGCCGTTGATCACGCGTGCGTCAGCGGTTTGACTGAAGGACACTACCGCCTGGCAAGACGGAGGCATATCAAAGGCTTCTGTTTCGTCACCACGGGAATTCGTACCGGATACGGCACTGTAACCAATTCCACGTTTGGCGAAAGCTTCCCAGATAAGGCAGTTATTGGAACCGCCGGTGAGCGCCTGGTCGGCCGCCAGAATGGCGTCACGGCTTTGCAGGAAGGT
>JAGQXH010001001.1 GCA_020436695.1 Lewinella sp.
ACCAGTGTAGCATAATCAGCCGGTTCGAAACCGATATTCCAGTAGAGCTGGGGTGCTATATAGTCGATCCAACCGTTTTTCAGCCATTTGATCCCATCCGCATAGAGATCATCATAGGAGGTGACACTGGCTCGCGTATCCGACCCCATACTGTTGCGATCGCGATTGCTCCATACCCCAAAGGGACTGATACCAAATTTAACGTGCGGTTTGGAAGCGCGAATTCTCTGGGAAACACCCTGGATAAGTGCATCCGTATTGCTTCGCCGCCAATCGTCGATATTTTTATAGGCCTGTCCGTAAAAGTAGTAGGTGGAACTATCTGGGAAAGGCACATCCTTGATCTTGTAGGGATAAAAATAATCATCGAAATGGATACCGTCGATATCGTAATTATCCACCACCTCACCGACCACATCTGAAAGGTACGACCGCACTTCCGGTAAACCCGGATTGAGATACATCCGGGGGCCGTAAGTTACCAGCCAGTCGCGGTGCTGGTAAAAGACGTGGCTGGAATGCAGCGATGCCGTATCCAAATTGACGGTAGCCCGATAGGGATTCATCCAGGCGTGAAATTCCATTCCCATGCGGTGGGTCTCTTCGATCATAAACTGTAGCGGATCAAAACCCGTTGGAATGGGCCCTTTACCCTGTTTCCCGGTCAGGAACTGCGACCAGGGAGCAAAGCGGGAAGTATAGAAAGCATCTCCCGCCGGCCGGATCTGTACGATGACCGCATTGAACCCCATATGCTTGAAGTCAGAGATCAGGTTTTTGTACTGTTCCTTGATCGCGACCCGCATTGGGGAGGGGCTTTTAGGATAATCGGTATTAAAGACAGTAGCGATCCATACTGCCCGGAATTCGCGCTTGGGAGGGACCGTTTCTGTAGTTCGGTTAACAGTTGGAGTCAATAATGTACCCTGGCCGCGAGCAACCGGCACCATTATCGATAGCAATGTGGCAAAAAGAAGCGTTCGTAAAACCGACATAAGCAGTTCTTGGGGGGTGGTGATTAAGTTTTTCTGGTTTCTTAGCATGTTCACGGTGTTTCAGATAGTGTCGGAAAGGGTGTTATGGCGTGCTGTCCTTAATCGTGATTACGTCCGACCGATGACTTAGGTTTCAATGTGTACACCGAAGATATATAGATTTTCCAAAATAACTGAATTTCAATAGAGAATGGTTTACTATCTTGTAGCTAAACAGCTCCTATGAATCGGATATCCAAAATAATAACTTTTTTGCTTTTTAGTAGCCTGGTCCTGGTATTGGCCTGTAAAACCTCCCGTCAGCAGGAAGAGGATATGAGCGTCCGCTGCTGCAAAGAATGCCTGGAGGCTTTCAGTCAAAGTCCGGTGGGAGTAGGTGCAGCGGGTGCTCAGTGTGGAGCGTTTTCTTCCGGGAAGCCCATCAGCCAGCCATGTGCGGAGTATTTTAAAAAGCATCCTCAATCGGTGGCTGATTGTGAATAAATTGTGGAGTGAAATAGCTTACATAGTCATCTTTACCTCCTACATAAAGTGGATCCCTGTTTTGAGTTCTGATGGTAATCTCCCTCTACCCTACTCTCCGCAATACTTCCAGGGGCGGCTCATTAACGATCTCCCGGCTATTAAACAGGCCGATTAGCACTGTCAGGCCGGTGATAATGAGGTAGGAATACAGCGCCGGCCACAGATTAGGCCGGAAAGGAATGTCCAGTTGGAAGGCAGCCAGTACCCAGGCACCAATGATGGCCAGTAACAGTCCCGTAATGGTTGCCAGCGAACCCAGCAAAAAGTACTCCAGGCCGTTGATCCACAATATTTGTCTCCTCTTGGCCCCGATAGTACGCAGCAGCACACTCTCCCGGATACGTTGATATTTACTCAACAGCACGGAGCTGATCAGCACCAACAGGCCGGTCAAAATACTGAATAAAGCCATGAAGCGTACTACAAATGCTACTTTCCCTAGGATATCATCAACGGTTTTCAGAATCTGGCTCAGATCGACAACAGAAACGTTGGGAAAGGCCTGCACCAGCTTTGATTGAAAAGCATAAGACTGTTCGGGTGTGGAAGTACGGGTGATCACTACGTGGAATTGAGGTGCATTTTCGAGTACACCGGTGGGAAAGACCACAAAGAAATTGGTTTGCACTCTCCGGAAGTCAACTTTCCGGATACTGGACACCTCGGTCTCGATCAGGCGTCCCTGAACATTAAATATCAATTTCGAACCAATCCCCGCCTGCATATCTTCGGCAATATTATCAGCGACAGATAC
>JAGQXH010001002.1 GCA_020436695.1 Lewinella sp.
AACTCGAGGATCACATCATCCTGTGCGGATACGGTAAATACGGACGCGAGGCAGCAGCTCATTTCGATGACCATGAACTTCCTTATGTAGTGATCGACAAAAACCCGGACATCATTGAAAATATCCAGAAAAGTGAAGGGGCTGTACTCTACATCGAAGGGGATGCTACATTGGATGAAACCCTGGAAAAGGCCGGTGTGAACCGGGCCAGTGCCATCATCTCTGCCCTCCCCGACGACTCGGAAAATGTTTTCATTGTGCTGACCGCCCGACAGATCAATCCCAAAATAAAGATCATCAGTCGCGCACGTGATCCCCGCACCAACAAAAAACTACTCAAAGCCGGCGCCAATCACGTAGTAATGCCCGATCAGATCGGCGGCTTTTATATGGCTACGCTGGTGAGCAAGCCAAGTGCCGTAGAATTCTTTTCCTTTCTCACCAATGACTTTCATTCCGATATTGGCTTCGAAGAGATCTCTTTTGAGCATCTCTCACCGGAATGCCAGTATAAAAGTATTCGCGAGCTGGGTATCCGGCATGCTACCGGAGCCAACATTATCGGCTACCGGCAACCCAATGGAAAATATGTAGTCAATCCTCCGCCCGATACTACTTTTTTACCCAACAGTAGTTTCATCATCCTGGGTAATAATGAACAATTGACCAAGGTAAGATCTTTTTTTGCCAACTTCAAAAAGGAAGAGTAGGTATGCCCGGTTTGTGACTTTACTTTTAAAAATCAGTCATTATGAATACTTTTGGTACAAGCAAACTATTTCTGGTATCCAGGGTTAGCTTTATAGACCTTTCACCATCTTAGAGTAGGTAAGCATGTGGTTCTGGATAGGATTTTTAGTACTGGTTTTTATTTTATTGGCACTGGACTTGGGGGTATTCAACCGCCAGGCACACATCATCTCCACCAAAGAGGCTGCCGGCTGGACGTCCCTTTGGGTATCCTTATCGCTGCTGTTCAGTATCTTTATTTACTTTGCCTATGACGGCAACTGGATGGGGATCAACCACAATTCGCCGCCGCTAACCGGTATGGAAGCCGCGTTGGACTATCTTACCGGCTACCTGGTAGAGCAATCGCTGAGCATGGATAACATTTTCGTGATTGCGTTGATCTTTGCCTATTTTAAAGTGCCCGATCAATACCAGCACCGCGTCCTGTTCTGGGGGATACTGGGAGCACTCTTTTTCCGGGGCGTCATGATCGCCTTCGGGATCGTGCTCATCCAGCAATTCGACTGGATCATTTATATCTTTGGTGCATTCCTGTTGTATTCCGCCTATAAAATGCTGACTGCCAGCGATGAAGTCCACCCTAATAAAAACCCTACCATTCGTTTATTGCGTCGGTATTTTCCGATTACCAAGTCTTACTACGGTGATAAGTTTTTTGTAAAGATCAGGCAGTTCCACGCCGGAACGCCCCTTTTCGTAGCACTGGTCATGGTGGAAACTACGGACATAATGTTCGCCTTTGACTCTATTCCTGCCATCTTTGCCATTACTACGGACCCATTCCTGGTTTTCACCTCAAATATTTTTGCCATTCTCGGCCTCCGCTCCCTCTATTTTGTGCTGGCGAATATGCTCAACCGGTTCGTTTATCTGAAATATAGTCTTGTTTTTATCCTGGTTTTCGTAGCGTTAAAGATGCTGGTACACGAATATTTACATCTACCGAGCTGGTTATCACTGGTAGTTATTTTCGTGGCACTGGCCACCGGTGTAATAGTAAGTCTTATTTCTTCCAGCCCGCAGCCGGCGAAGGAAGAGACCAGTGTAAAACAACCGGAAACTCAGGGATAAAATAGTATTGACTTTTAAATATTTTTTTGCGAATTTTATTTATTAATTCAACTATCATCAACCAAATGTTCAAGCGGCTCGCTTAAAGCCGCGTTTTTTTTATCATGAAAGATAAAAGAAAGATCGGGAAGCAAAATCAAAAGAATCCCGCTCAGCAAGATTCTCCGGAAGGTCAAAGGCGCAAGCGTCTACAACCTGTAAACAAATCCAAGTACAAATTTAACCGGTACCAATTATCCGAAGATTCTGAGGATGAGGACGACTTGTATGACGACTACCCAGATGACGAGGATAATTAATCCATCCAATTCTCTTTTTCTTTTTTACAAATCTGATAACACACATGATGAATCCGAACACCCAGTTGCGGTTCATCAGTGGTGCCATTGGTTGTGGAGTATTCGCTACCCAATTCATCCCAAAAGGTACCATTGTT
>JAGQXH010001003.1 GCA_020436695.1 Lewinella sp.
GATCGGCAGTACGGGGTTAGAGGCAATGGCTCCACCAACGATCTGCAGATTTTTAAGTAGTTCGGAAGAAGAGACGCTAAACTTCATCTTCAATGGAATTTTATGTTAGGGCATGATGTTTATCGAACATCACTAAAGTGACAAAAATAAATCTAATCGCCAATAATCATAACATTAATAACTAACACCCTGTTGATAAGTGCATTGAAGAAGTAGCATTATGTGGAAATGCTTATCTTCGTCGGCCGAAATCGGAACAGCAATCGTAGCTCAGGCCCCGTATTTGCCAGTATCAGCAGCTCTGACCGACTTACGAAATAAAGACCATAAAACATGCTTGACCGCACACAACCGCCATATATCCATACCATCGATCATCTGGAACTGCCGATGCCCGATATAGTACATCTGGATAACGGCATTCCGGTATACGTGACCAGTATGGGTACCCAGGATGTGATCCGCCTGGAAATTGTTTTTGATGCCGGACGGCCATTTGAAAAAAAACGCCTGGCCAGCCGGGCTACGGCAGCTTTGCTGAAGGAAGGAACCGAAAGACATAACGCCGCCGAACTTGCTGAAACGCTTGATTTTTTCGGTGCCAGTCTGAGTCAGCCCTTTCACCTGGATACCGGTAATCTGGTACTGTATTGCCTGCTGCGCCAGTTTGAAGAGGTGTTGCCCTTGTTTACTGAAATGCTGGATTGCCCGGTGTTTCCTGAGGACGAGCTTCAGTCTTTTATCCGGCGCAATCAGAAGTCTTTGAAAACCGATCTGGCTAAAACGGATGTAGTAGCTTACCGGACGATTACGGAGAAAATATTCGGAGAAGATCATCCGTACGGCTATAATAGTTCTGTTGAAACCTATGGCCAATTGGAGCGTTCCGATCTTTTAGCACATTTTGAACGTTGTTACGGTATCGACAATTGCCGGATCTTCCTCAGTGGGAAAGTGAATAAGGATGTGATCCGGGCATTAAACCATCACCTTGGCCAATTGAGCCGAACTGGTAAACCGATATCCAATTCCATGGAAGTTACCGCCCCCGCTACCGGTTTCTGTAAGATCGACCATCCGGAGTCGGTACAAACCGCCGTTCGGATCGGAAGCCGTCTGTTTAACCGGCATCATCCGGATTATTCCGGCTTTTTTGTACTCAATACCATTTTGGGCGGGTATTTTGGATCCAGACTGATGGCCAATATCCGCGAGGAAAAAGGTTATACTTACAATATCTACTCCATGCTTGACGCCATGCACTATGACGGCTGTTTTTACGTTGGCACAGAAGTGGGCAACGAGTTCGTGGGCGATACCCTGAAACAGATCTACCAGGAAATGGAGGATCTGCGGGAAGAACCCGTGGATGAAGAAGAGCTGTCTATGGTGCGCAATTACCTGATGGGCAACTTCCTGACCATGCTGGATGGGCCATTCAATGTATCCGAAGTAGTGCGCACACAGGTCATGGAAGGCCTGCCGATGGACTATTTCGAGAACATGACCGAAAAAGTCCGGACCATTACTGCTGCCGAGCTACAAAGCCTGGCCCAGCGTTACTTTCGCCGGGAGGACATGTGGGAAGTAGTCGTAGGGGTCTGATCTTTGAAAACTGCCTTGAAATCATAGGATTAGGCCATATTAATAGCAGCCTATTATTTTCTTTTTACACAAAATTTGCGTTGTTTTGCGCCGTAATTAAAAATTCAGCAATTTTGCCTTTCCAAATTGCCGGTTCCTTCCTTGTCTTAAAGTGACAAAAGGAAGGAAAAACGAGGGCGCCTTCAGAGTCAACTTATTTTCTTTGGAGCAAACTGCCTGGCAATACAGGAAAATTGCTAATTTCATGGCCCGGCGGCAAACCGCAGGCCACGTACGTAGAACAAGTGGTGCATCCTTAAACTCGGAGAACGGCTTTAATGAAACTGTTTAGCTTTTTTACTCAAGAACTCGCAATAGACCTGGGTACCGCCAATACCCTGATCATACAGGACGGGCAAATCGTTGTCGATGAGCCCTCCATAGTGGCCATAGATCGCCGCAGCGGTGAAACGATTGCGGTAGGCAACAAGGCCATGCAAATGCATGAAAAAACGCACGATAACATCAAAACCGTGCGGCCGCTGAAAGACGGCGTAATTGCCGATTTCCAAGCTGCTGAAAGCATGATCGAAGGAATGATCAATATGATCGGCAGGCGGCGGCGCCTCTTTTCTCACATGAAAATGGTGATCTGCATCCCTTCCGG
>JAGQXH010001004.1 GCA_020436695.1 Lewinella sp.
ATTGGAGCAACTGTTGAATGACGGCAAGTGGAATATTATTGCGCTGTCGAGAAAGCCGGATGGTGCAAAAGCGAAAGCTATTCGGGATAGAGGAGTACAGCTGATATTGGCGGATCTGGAAGATAAGGCCTCTCTCGTCCGCGCTTTTGCCGGTGCTTACGGCGTATACGGGGTCACTACTCCGGAAAACGCCAAAGGTAAACTCGATACCGACATGGAGCGTAGGCAGGGATACAACATCGTGGATGCCTGTGTGGAGAACAATATAAAACATCTGGTTTTGAGTACCGTGCTGCTCATCAGCGAGGAACAGACATCGATCCCCTATGTGGGCAGTAAGATGGCCATCGAACAATACGCGCGGGAGAAAAATATCCCATGTACTTTCCTGCGACCGGCTTCTTTTATGGACGAGATCGGAGGGCCTTACCTGCCGCTGAAGAAACAGACCGTTACCGCACAGGCTGACAGTGATGCAAAAGTACCATACATCGCCTGCCGGGATATTGGAAAATATGCCCGGATGGCCTTTAATGATCCGGATACTTACCTGGAAAAAGCGCTGAATCTGGTTGGTGATTTTATCTCCGGTGACGAACTGGCTCAGATACTGACCGCGCTGGATCAAAATGGTAAGATCTACCGTCACAAACCACCATCAAGATGGCTGATGTGGATTTTCGCCAGGGAATGGCTGCCGCTACGGGCCATGTTTGAGGAGTGGGGCCGGGCTCCTCATCCGCAGAGCATGCTGGCCGCCATCAGCAACACCAGGGAACTTTATCCGGATGTCACCTCCTTTGAAGATTTTCTGAAACTTAACCGGTAGATCGCAAACCGATCTGAAAATTCCTTAAATACCTCAATAATGAAACCTATTCAAAACCTTATCGCTTCGGCCGGGCTGGCCATCGGAGCAGTATTCGGTATCGCCGGAAGTATTTTTTCCGCACCCATCACCCAGATCGTACTATATGAGATCAGCAGCATCGGCCTGACTGCCGGTTGTGCCCTGCTGGCGGTGAAGTTCATCCGGGATTCAAAAGACTATCTGGCTACCGGTTTCCTGCTTCTGGCTATAGCCGAGGCAGTCATGTCCAGTGCTTCATCGCTGGGTCAGGTGGGCGGGCAGCCGTCTTTCGGTGCCGGTATGGCTTTGTATGTTCCGGCCTTTTTATTCATCAGCATGCCAAAGAACTTCCCGATCTGGGCCCGCATTGCCAATCTCGCTGCCTGTGTGCCCTTCGGTATTGCCGCCGCTACTATCTTTTTTGGCGGAGAGGTCCCTTCCACTTCAGCGTTACCTGGAGCAGGATATGGTCTGTTGGTCGTAAGTATCATCGGATGGATACTGACTTTGCTGAAGGAGAGATCTTCGTGACCTTGGAAGCAGCTTAGCATACGTATATTGGGTAAACATAGGTGATACAGGACTGCATTCTCAATTATTTTTTCTATTATGCTTGTCTGTTTTATCACCTATACACCCAATAATGAAAAAATCTGGCTGGATCAAACTGCACCTCTACTGCGGGTTGTTTACCTCCTTCTATCTGCTGGCGTTTGGTTTTAGTAGTCTCGTCCTCAACCACAAGATCCCGGTCGATCAAAAAGCGGTTGTGGACACCTGGAGCGGACAGGTACAAATTGATCCCGGTATTCCGGATCAGGAGATCGCCGAAGGAATACGGGATCAATTAGGCCTGATGGGCTGGATACCCCCCTGGCAATTCAAAAAGGATTCTACCCAGTTTCGCTGTGTGCTTACTCATCTGGCCAAAGACACCGAACTTAAACTCGATCTGCGTACCGGGATAGTCCAGGTAGCTGAAATGCCCAAAGGCTTCTGGGCCGTCCTGCACGGGCTGCATTTCTTCAACGGGAACATTCCAAATGCACCTTCCTGGTTTCGCACCTGGGCCGTTTATCAGTGGCTTACCCTTTTTGTACTGATGGCTTCGCTCCTGCTGGGCCTGTGGCTTTGGCTGAAGTATAGCCGTAAAGCCTGGGAAGTATATCTGTTTGGAGGCCTCTTCTTTATTTCCTGTCTCATAATGCTGCTGCTATGAAGATCAACTACAAACTCATCAAGAAGATCCATTCCTATGCCTTCTTACTGGATATACTGGCGATCAGTCTGATCGTATTTACCATTACCGGCATCATCATGTGGTTCCATTTATTGAAGAAGGATAAATGGGCCTGGGTGATCTTTGTTGCCGGGTTTGTTTATTTTGGTTTTACGTT
>JAGQXH010001005.1 GCA_020436695.1 Lewinella sp.
CACTCAAGATTGAAGGAATGAAAAAACTAAGTATCATACTCGGCCTGCTATTTATTTTTACCATTTCCGGTTTCGCTCAGATCACCCGAAAAGGCGGGGATGTACGGCCTCCGGTGACGATCAACTGGATGAGCCTGGAGGAGGCTATGCAAAAATCGGCAGCCGCACCAAAAAAGATTATCGTCGATGTATACACTTCCTGGTGTAAATGGTGCGATAAAATGGAAGAAACCACTTTCCGGGACCCGGTCATCGCTCAATATATCAACGAGAATTTCTACGCCGTAAAATTTGACGCCGAATTACAGCAGGAGATCAATTATAAAGACAAGAGTTACGGCAATTCCAAAAACGGCAAACGTGGCTACCACGATCTGATCAAGGAATTAACCGGTGGCCGGTTCAGTTTTCCCACGCTGATTTTCCTGGACGAGAATCAGAATCTTATCCAGTGCGTAGTCGGTTTTAAAACACCGAGCCAGTTTGAACAGATCTCCTCTTATTTTGCCGATAATCATTACCGTAAGATCCCCTGGTCCAGCTTTCAGGAGATGTACCGGCAACTGGACATTAAAGAATAGTATTGAAGTTCAGGTACCAGCCAAAGATATTTACTAACAGCCCGGTACCTGAACTTCAATTGTCTCAAACCCGTTCCAATTTCACCGGATAGGTTTGACTGGCATTCCACTGACAGATATAGATGTTCTTATCTTCATCGATGCAGACATCATGACAATGCTTAAAGATAGGCTGATCCTGCACCATGACCTGCAATTCCCCTTTGCGATATTTCGGAGCAGTTCCTCCCGGATTTGATACTACCTTGTTATCCTTATCCAATATGGTTACGAATCCGGAGTCAGGTGTCCGGTTGAGATACTTTAATCTCGACCAGCAAACGCCGGCGTAAAGATTATCGTCATCGATAACTGGTCGGCAAACAAAGGCACCCGGCAGGAAGATCGTTTCGAGATAGGTACCGTCCAGCGTAAACCGCTTGAAAGCATTATGTGATCGTGAAGTAACAAGCAGGGTTGGATTACCCGAGCGATTGTCTATACATACTCCATGACAGGTTTGAAACTGATCATCTTCATCTCCTTGTCCACCAAATTTTCTAATGAATTCTCCCGCCTGAGTAAATTGATAAACAAAATTGGAAGCATAACCGTCAGCGACATAAATGTCACCGTTAGGGCCGATCGTTGTTTCTGTAGGTCTGAATGGTTGATCAGCATCCAGTGCGCCGTATTTCGAAGGATGCTCCAGGCGCAATAGTTCTTTCCCATCCAGAGTGGTTTTGACTACACTTCCGGTCGTATCGCAGATAAAGAGAAATTCCTCTCCACCGGCATTCCAGAGGGTTAAACCGTGGCCTCCTTCAAAAGAAGTACCCCAGAAATCCAACAGCTTACCGGACTTATCGTAGATCAGAATATTATTCTTTGTTTCATCTCCTACCATGATCAGGCGCCCTTTCGAGTCCATCACCATTTCATGACAATTCTTGACCGGTCGTTTGGATGGGTCCAGATCTCCCCAGTGCAAATGCACCCGGTATTTGAACTTACCGTGCCCGATCACCTCTTCACTAAGTTTGGGCTTTGCCTTTCCGATATTGAAATGCGGCATGATTAAAGGAGCTGCGCTCAATACAGCCGCTTTTTTCAGAAAGTCTTTCCGGTTCATCTTTTGCGTTGGCATACTTTTCGTTTTTGTTCTAAAGATGAACCAATATAGCAATAATAATAATTATCACTTTACATAGATATCCACCTTCTCAATCGGGACATCCTCCCAACGATGGTGGAATTCGTTGTAGCGGGGAACGGTGAGATGAATGACTCTTTGCCGCTCTGCCTCTTCCCGGAATCGGTCCAGAATACGACGCGTATTGTCTACTCGTTCACGGATCTCGAACTCGATGCCCGACTGACGGAACCGGTTGAATTCCAGTTGCTGAATTCTTTTATATTGATGGTAATTCTGCCCGAGGCTCAGGCCGAGCAACAAGCTTAGCGCTCCAATAATGGCAATGGCATAGCGTAGACTGGTCATAGGTCGGAGGTTTTTCAGGTAAGGACGGCAAATCCGGCCGCATAGTTTTAATGCTTCTCAAATTAATTATTATTCTTTACTTCGTCAATCCCCTCCGGCTGCCTTAAGGGATTTTTAACATCTTGGTCTATCTATGCTTTTTTATTTTTGCGACCGAAAAATCCGACTTA
>JAGQXH010001006.1 GCA_020436695.1 Lewinella sp.
GCCCAGCTATTGACCCAAGTCAGGAATTTGGATTCTCTTTTCATGATCCACTGCATTGGTTTCGGGTCAGATGTAGATTCCACGATCCTGAAACAGATTGTGGATGCCTCTCCCAACCCTGATGATAAATATTCTTTTGCTCCGGAGCCGGACGACATCAGTGATATAATGACCGACCTGACCAAAGGGCAAAGTTACAATTTGAAATTATCAGTGCATCCGGATGATTTTTGCGAATATATCGGAAACACTCGACAGATATCTTTACATTTTAACTATAAAAATACTATCCTGACGGCAAGTCATGCATATAGTTACGGTCAGCCCGGGGCAGGAAAGCAGTCATTATGTATTGGGGAGGAACAAAAAAGTTTTATGGAGTTACTGCCTTATGCGATGGGGCTGGTCACGGCGCTGTTGATCATTTTTTTGACCATATTCCCCTTCATTGCCCGCAGGCGGTTTCAGGCTAAATATGTAAAGCGGTTCAAAGAGGTCAAAACTTCAAACAATATGATCGTAAAGGATCCGATCACCGCTACGGTTATTCAGGATAATGATAAAGTTGTGGCCTACGTATGTGATCATGTCAACCTTCTGCAATCCTGGAAAGATAATGGTGACCGGTGCGGTGTGCGTGATTGCTATAAGGGTTCGGCGAAGTACAGTACCTCTTCCAACTTTTTCAAGCAGAGTAGTGATACCACCCGCCGGCTCAATTGGATATGGTTTGGAGCTTTGGGAGGGGCAATCGGATGGTTACTTTTCAAAATACTGGAGAGTATGGGCCGCAACGACGGCAGCGGTTTATTGGGAATGTTTTCGGATCAAACCAATATCGCCTCCTATAATGATGCAATGAGTACGGGAGCCGGATTGGGCTTTGGTATTGCACTGGCCTTTGCATTTGTGGAAGAGAAAGGACAATCCCGGGCTTTGGACTGGAGGCGAATTCTTCTGCGGGCGGTACTGGGACTATTCCTGGGAGGTATCATTTTTGTGCTGATGTACCTGATCTTTTTAAATGTAATACAGCAATTTAACCTGGATTTTGTCAGTCAGTTTTTTGCCTGGCTGCTCTTTGGTATGCTACTGGCTGTACTGACCAGTGTCCGGTCATCCATTGAGTTGAGAAGTGCTTTATTTTCAGGCTTATTGGCTTCTGTTGCCGGGTTTTTAGTATACTACTGGTCAACCAATACCGGCTGGATAGCCAATGATCAGGTCGGCAAGATCGTAGGTATGATTGCCTATGGTGCAATATTGGGGGTGATCATGGACACGGTTAGGAGTTCGTTGGAAGACTTTTCGTTAGAGTTCCTTTCACCGGCACATGTACAGCGAAAAAATCCTATTAGTAAATGGTTAAAAGAGGAGGGGGCGGAAATCATGATCGGCAGTTCTCCGCAAGCTCATGTGTATATCAAATGGGATGCTCAGGTGAAAGATCATCATGCTGCTCTCACTTACGAAGGGGGCAAAGTGTTTATCGTGCCCAGAGCCCAGACCATAGTGAACGGCAGAGTTCTTCGCTCCAAAGCATCTCTGGAAAATAACGATATCATCAAGCTTGGAGACAAGAGTATTACAACCTTGCGCTTCATCAGTGCGTCTCGAGAAATAAATCGACAAAAAGAAGCCGGTACCCGGCCTCAGAACGATTCCGGTATCGAATTTTATTCATAGAGATTGTATTACAGTTGGTGGTAATCGGGCCTTACAGGTGACAGGAGGCTGAATTCGGGAAATGACTGTTTGACCTATTTTTTCACTTTTACTATTCCCATCTTGAAAAGAAATAAATTCATATTGCCTTTTCTTTCCATCTTATTGCTGCTCCTGCCGGCTTGGAAGATAAATGCCCAAGACCGAGATGTGATCCTGGTACTGGACGAGAGCGGGTCGATGAGCGGCAACAAATGGGAAAGCGTAAAGTATGCCATACAACTGGCTGCTGCCCTGCTGGATGAATCGGATCGACTCTTTGTTATGCGACAGGATCAGGCCGTATTGCATCCCATATCATTGACCGCCAAACAGCCTTCCATCGATAATATAAAAAAGTTTGGCAGGCTCACCGAAACCAATCATCCCGAAGTAATACAAAGAGCGGTAGCTCAGATGAAAAATGATCCCGGACGCAAAAAAGTGATCCTGTTTTACGGTGATGGCGATTGGGGTTATGTGCAGGCCGCTTGTAATCAACTGATCGGGGCGTATAGCCG
>JAGQXH010001007.1 GCA_020436695.1 Lewinella sp.
AGTATTATTTGCATTCCAGATCTATGGAGATTTTAGCGGATATTCGGATATAGCTATTGGCGTTTCCAAGTTATTCGGTATTCGATTAATGACCAATTTTAGATTTCCATATTTTTCCAGAAATATCGGTGAGTTTTGGCGACGATGGCACATCTCGTTATCTACCTGGTTTAGAGATTATCTTTATATTCCATTGGGTGGATCCAGAAAAGGTACTTATCTGGGTATAAGGAATGTCTTCATAATATTTTTAGTAAGTGGTTTTTGGCATGGAGCCAATTGGACATTCATCTTTTGGGGCGCTTTTCACGCCTTGCTATTTGTACCTTCTTTCATTCTGGGAAGAAACAAAAAGTACTACGCCCGGGATATTTCCGCTACTAGTTGGAGCAGGCAAGTGATTGATCTAGCTCTCATGCTGAAAACTTTTACCTTGATCACTTTTGCCTGGATATTCTTTCGTGCACAATCCATGACAGCGGCCTTTACCTATATTCGGAATATTTTTCGACCTTCTTTGTTGACAATACCCAAATTAGAAGGGCGGGAAAACACAGATGCTCTTCTTTCACTGCTCTTGATTGTGATCTTATTATCTGTGGAGTGGAAGTATAGAAATCATGAATATGCATTAGAAGGCATCTCCCGGAAAAGCTCTTTTGTTCAATTGGGGATCATAATAATTATCACGATCCTGCTGTTTTTCTTTGCCGGTGTACCTCAGGATTTTATCTACTTTCAATTTTAAACTGCCATGGGACTTTTTCTACGAAGGATCGCAGTGTTCGTTTTAACGATTGGAGCAATACTTTATCTGCTATTGCTGTTACAGCCGCATATTGTCCGGGCTTTGCCTAGTGATTACAGTAGGCATCGGGTAATAGTTGATGTGCTCAATGATGTAGACAGTCCTCTGCAGGTTGCAATTTTTGGAGATAGCAGAACGATCTTCGGGCTGGATGCAAAAACGGTAAGTCAGCACTGGCCGGGTCATCCTCTTTCATACAACTTGGCTTCCGTAGGGCAATCTACATTGGAAGGTATGCATTTCTTTTCTCAGCTGCCTTCTGGTACGGAAGTCATTATTCAATGCCTATCTTATGATGCATTCCAGAAACGCCCCGTCGTGATGAATTCCAAGGCACTAAATATGAGGATGAATGGTTACGAAATTGATTCAACATCCAAGGCGATTCTTACGCCTGTAAATCCAATATTCAATGATCCGATATTAAAAGTTGCCTATGATTCCAGGTCTTTTTTTCGAAATTCATTGCACAATTACATCCGTACGATCTTGGATAATGAGACATTCGGCACTAATTTTCATAGCTTATTTTTTCCACATATTTATACTCGATTGCGACATCCCAAGTACCGGGCTCAGTTAAAGAACCCGGCAAATCAATGTAAACAGGAGAGGGTGCCGGTTGATGGTCAGTTGGCGGAAGTGTTGGTGCGGGTGAATGAAAGTTTACGCCAAAAAAATATTCACTATGTCCCTATATTGATGCCTGTTAATCCGGATTTTTGCAAAATTGATTCTCTTGATCATCAACGATATCTTGCTGAAATAGAGCAAAAGATTGCTCCCGTTACTGTAATAGACCTATCGCAGGTTTTGGATAGTGAAGATTTCTACGATAAGGTGCATCCCAACAAAATAGGAGCCGAGAAACTCTCAATCATCATTGCCGAGCAAGCGAGTCAACTTTTGTTGCAATAGCTCCGGTGGATTTTTTTTAGATACTTAATTTATATCCTTTTGTCAAACCATAAAATATGGCTCTCCACACCGCACATGTCCGGTCGGGAGAGTGTTTATGTGCAGGACGCCTTCGATACCAACTGGATCGCCCCGCTCGGTCCGCACGTTAACGGCTTTGAAGCAGATCTGGAAAATTATACCGGTGCCAAACACGCAGCGGCACTTTCCAGTGGTACAGCTGCCCTGCATCTGTCACTGATCCTTTTAGATGTACAACCCGGTGATACGGTTATTTGTCAGAGTATGACCTTTTCGGCCTCCGCCAACCCCATTGTATACCAGGGGGCCGAGCCGGTATTTGTCGATTCTGAAGCCGGTACCTGGAATATGGATCCGGAAGCACTGGAAACAGCCTTGAAAGCTCTGGATAAGCAAGGCAAACGCCCTAAGGCCATTATTCCTGTTCATCTCTATGGGATGCCTGCCCGTATGGATGAAATCAG
>JAGQXH010001008.1 GCA_020436695.1 Lewinella sp.
AATACCATGAGTAATCCAGTCATGATCAATCCGCAATCACTGGAAGGTGATCATACGGTATTTATGAGTGGTAATGATGAAGCAGCCAAAGAGATGGTTGCCGGCCTGCTGCAAAGTTTCGGCTGGAAAGAAAAGAACATATTGGATCTGGGAGATATTACTACTGCCCGTGGTACGGAAATGATCCTGCCGATCTGGTTACGGATCTATGGCAAACTGCAGAGTCCGTTTTTTAATTTTCAGGTTACCAGATAGTAAAAGGAGTGGGCTAAAATGATAAAAACTGCAATCCGAAACTGGGTTGCAGTTTTTATCTTTAGTGTGCCGAAGGCGGGACTTCCCGACCTCCTGCGTCGGTGCGGGATAAACTTCTCGCCCCACCTTCGGCTCTCCCGTATACCGCCGGGCTAAAATGAAAAAACCGCGAACCATTTACGGATCGCGGCCTTTAATTTTAGTGCCGAAGGCGGGACTCGAACCCGCACACGCGTAAGCGCACACGCCCCTGAAACGTATCCAATCTGGTTTCATTTGGTTTTATTTGTATTTATTTTACTGATTAACAGATAATTGTGAATTCAAATGAATTCGCAATTATCAGAAAGAAACCATATATTGCGTGCAAATCGCGTGCAAATTTTTCTAACTATGGTTTCAGTAAAGCTGGTTCTCGATAAAAGAAGGAAGAAAAAAGATGGAACGTGTCCAATCAAACTAAGGACAATCCACAATCGAAAAACCCGTCATCGCTCGTTGGGATATTCCGTTCTGGAAAAAGATTGGGATGAGAAAGGACAGAGGATTAAGTCTTCCTGTAAAGCCTTCGGCAATGTTAATCGCATTAACAGCCTGCTGAACAAAGAAAAGCTCAAGGCGCTTGAGATCTTTGCTAAACTACAAGATGAAGGAACCCTCCCCAAACTTTCTGAAGGCGAAATCAAAAAGCAGATTGCCAATGATGATCTGGAAGTAAAAGTACTGGTATTCGGCGAAGAGATCATCGCCCAGCTTCAGGAGGCTCAAAAATTCGGTAATGCCAGGGTATATCATATGATGCTGGGGAGCATTCGAGATTTTGTCGATAACAAAGATTTTCCGATGCGGCAATTATCCTATGCCTGGTTAAAAAAATACGAAGCCTGGTTTCTGGGAAAAGGTAATACGCTAAATGGCTTGAGTTTCAATCTTCGTACGTTGAGGGCACTTTATAACCGGGCAATCAAACTCAAGCGAATTTCTCAGGACGCCTATCCATTTACGGATTATAAGATCAAAAAAGAGGCTACCCGGAAAAGGGCCATCAGCCTTCAGGAAATCAAAAGTATCAAGAATTACGAACCCGAAACCGACCGGCAGGAGCGAGCCAAAGATTATTTCTTTTTGAGTTTTTATATGATGGGAGCCTCTTTCGTCGATCTTGCTTTTCTCCAAATCAGGAATATGGTGAATGGCCGCATCGAATACAAGCGCCGAAAAACCGGCCGACTACACAGCATTTCCATTTCATCCTCTTTGCAAACAATACTGGATAAATATCTGAAATCGAAAAGAAATAAAGGCGACTTCATCCTAAATGTGATCAAATCGGATGATCCGAAACAACAGATGAAAAATGTCCAGTATGAATTAAAAAGCTATAATATCGGCTTACAGGAAATCGGGGAAGCATGCGGCATAGAAGCCAAATTGACCAGCTATGTCGCCAGACATTCTTATGCCACTATCGCAAAATATAAGGGAGTACCAACAGCGGTAATCAGCGAAGCATTGGGACATGCATCTGAAGAAGTAACCCAAGTCTACCTGGATTCCTTCGATAAAGCCATACTAGACAAATACCACAACATGGTCATTGAATAATCCTCCACTATCCAAAACAATCTGCTATGCAAAATACAATGGTAAATCAGGATTTTGAACGAGCGCTCATTTATATGCGCAGGATACTTCCCCGATTGGCTTTTGGGTTACTGATCGGTACCTATTTAATCTCAGCTTTGATCATGGGCATTTTCCACGCACAGCATTCACCCCACATCGCTTTTAAGGTTGCCGCCTTTCTGGTCCCAATAGCGATACAAGCGGGCAGGGGGGCTTTGGTTTTCTTTTTTCAACTCAATCCGTTGCGTATTCAAAAGCGGTTTTCTTTCGGCATTGCAGCCGCTACCATATTACTTTTGCTTTCTCTGTGCGAAGCCTTTTT
>JAGQXH010001009.1 GCA_020436695.1 Lewinella sp.
TAAGAGGAAAACAGGAGGCAAGGCTAAACCCTTACAGTTTAGGATCGCTGTTGAAATGCCAGATTATCGTAAGATGGAAAATGCCCGCCTTGCCTAAACAACTGGAGGCGGTCCGCGCAGAAAGGGAAGGAGGTGCAACTGAATGCTGCGGTAATGGAAAAAACTGTGATCCGAAGGCAGCACCGGATACAATAGGGCCATTAGCGAGCGGACCATTTCGGCATGCCGGTATAAACGCTGTAATGCCTCTTGCAGATCGCCGGCATTATCAACATCCTCTAATACACTGCCGGCAGTAAGCTTATATCCTCTCTGATCAACATACCGACAGATGGCGTTAAAATCTTGACCGCTTTGCCACGGTAAGTCCGCCAATGCCTGTTGATCAAACTGCTCCCGGGAAAGCCCCAGATAATAAAGCCCTCCGCTGTGGTCAGAACCGGTAACGAGCTTACCGTTTTCCAGTTCGCGTGCTGCTTGTAAAAGCAGTTGTGGGTGTAAGGCCGGACAGTCCGTGCCGATACTGATGACGTGCTCGAATCCTTTGTCAAAGACCGAGGCTATGGCGTTGGTAAAACGCTCTCCGAAGGTAAGACCTTGTTGCTGTCCACCGGATACTACGAATACCGGTAAGCGGGTCCGTCGGGCCATACGCCGGGTACGGCGAATGAGACGCTGCGCGATCTGCAGATTCTGAGCCGCTGATAAATGGCGACCGAACTGCTTGATCTGTGCTTCTTCCCGCGCCGAGCGGGAAAAAATGAGAATGGCGGTATGTATTGCTTGACGCTTGATGGTAAACAGATTACTGGTATCAGCGGATAAATTTAAGAGATCTCGCCTCCACAACTCGAACCCGCTCCGGCAGTGCAGCCGTAGCAGTGCTGATTGAGAACAATAGCCCGGTCTTGCAGCGCCTCGGCATCAAAATCATTGATATGACGGCTGTTGGGCGCAGCGACTTTCAGATCGAGCATTTGGTTGAAGTCACAATCGTAGATATAGCCGTCCCAGCTGATACTGAGTGTGTTGCGACACATCAAACCCGATACCGTAGCTGGATTAAAAGCCTCTACCAGCATCTGCATGTAGGACTCATAATTGCCGGATTCCAGCAAGTAATCCAGAAAGCGACTGATGGGCAGATTGGTGATCGCGTACAGTTGATTGAACTGGATGTCGTAGCGGCGCTTGAGCTGTCTTTTAAATTCTGCTTCCAGTTCGGCCTGTCCCGAAGGTAAAAAAGCGCCGCTGGGATTGTAGACCAGGTCCAGCAGCAGTCCGCTGCCTTCCAGGCCGTACCCCACTTCGTTCAGCTTTTTCAGAGCGGCGATCGAATCTTCGAAAACGCCGTCTCCGCGCTGACTGTCCGTCCGGCTTTTGCTGAAATAGGGCAGACTGGAGACCACATGTACACGGTGTTCTTTAAAAAATTCCGGCAGATCGTGGTATTTCTTATTGGCCATGATAATGGTCAGGTTGCAACGATCCATTACCTTTTTGCCCATACGGACACATTCCGCAACGAACCAGCGGAAGTTGGCATTCATCTCCGGCGCTCCACCGGTAATATCCACCGTATGAATACTGGGAACAGACGCAATGATCTCCAGGCAGCGTTCCAGATGTTTGCGCGACATCTGTTCCTCTTTCCGGTCGGGGCCGGCATCCACGTGGCAGTGTGCACAGGTCTGATTGCACAGCTTGCCGATATTGATCTGAAAGATCTCCGGTGCTACCGGCTGTAACGGGCGATAACCCAGATCGTGTACCTGCCCGGTAAACAAAGGGAATGCCGCGTCCAGTACCTCTTTTCCGTTCAGCACCTGAAGCTGGAAAAAGGTATCCGAAAGCTGATCGCCCTTGGCCCGCAGGGATTTTGTTTTCTGTTTAATAGCCACAGTAATTTTTTTATGGAATAAAAAAATTGTGAGAAGGTGAGGGAGTGATATAGTGAGAAAACCTAGTGTGATCTTAAGAACTTTCTTTACATCACAACATCACATACTCACCTTCTTCACATGGTTCATCATTTGTACGCCGAAAACCAGAGAAGCGCCACTCCTGATAGCTGCTGCAACGTGCACGGCTTCCATCATTTGTTCTTCATCCGCACCTTTGGCAAGGCAGTCATGGCTGTAGGCGTCAATACAGTAGGGGCATTGTACGGTATGCGCTACGGCCAGCGCGATCAGCGATT
>JAGQXH010000100.1 GCA_020436695.1 Lewinella sp.
TGTGGCGGCCAAATTTAATACCAGCAACTATTTCAATAGACCATATCGCCACAAATTACTGTTTTGTTGACGACTTTTTGCAGATTGGTACGCTTAGTTCCGGATACTCTAAACTATTCCATGCTCCAGCCGTTCCTTAAAATATTTCCTGATCGAAAGCATAGGCCTTTGCGTGCATCTTCTACCCATTCCACTCCATTGAAGCCCGAGGCATCGTCCACTCCGACGGCAGTTCCCTGGTACAGCTGGTTGTTATTGCTGTTCCTGAGTCTGATGTGGGGCTCGTCCTATATTCTTATCAAGAAGGCATTACTGGTTTTTTCTCCCCTACAGGTGGGCGCCTTGCGACTCAGTATTTCGTCGTTGGCTTTTTTACCTTATTTCCTGTTCCAATGGCGTAAGGTAGACTGGAGCAGGGGTTACTGGCTCCTCCTCGTTGGGCTGACGGGCACCGCTTTGCCCTCCATCCTCTTCCCGCTGGCGCAAACACACATCAGCAGCTCGGTTACCGGTATTCTCAATTCCATGACGCCCCTGTTCACCTTGCTTATCGGCATTTTAGTGTTCCGGGCACCGGTTATTTGGGCAAAAGCGTTGGGGGTACTACTGGGGTTGCTGGGTGCCATCTTACTGATTCTGGGAGGAACGGGGGCCGAGTTCGGCGGCAATTTTGGCTTTGGCCTGTTGATCGTACTGGCAACGATCAGTTATGCAACCAGCACTAATACCGTTGCTTATAAATTACAGGGAATGAGCTCTTTGCTCATCAGCGGCATTTCTTTTACCATGGTAGGTATTCCGGCTATTGCGTTATCATTATTTCTGGGTGTACCGGAGGTGATCGCTACTCATCCCGATGCTGCTGTGGGCTTGCTCCGGGTGACCATACTGGCACTTGGCAGTACCGTACTGGCTTCCGTACTTTTTTTCCGGCTGATCCAGATCATGGGACCTATTTCTTCTTCTATGGTCAGCTACATCGTGCCGATCGTTGCTCTGATCTGGGGCACTTGGGATGGGGAAGTGATCAGTTGGGTGCATTTTTTGGGGATGGGATTGATCTTTGGTGGGGTGTATTTGAGTAGGCGTAAGAAGAGGGCATTAAACGATACATTTAAGAGTGATGCTTTAGATCTTTAATGATCTCCTGAATCACCAAAACATGAGTACAATACTAAAAGACCACTTTCCAATAACTTGAACCCCCAATTCGAGTCACTACTCTGTAAGCTCGGGCGGGCTGGCCTGGCAAATCACTGTTTGATCACATGAGAGAGCTTGAGCCAGTGGCTCAAAGAGCATTGATTTGCCTAGCGTTTTGCCCACTTTTTGGCAATGAAAAAGTGGGACTTCATTCATCCAAAACTACTACAACTTCTGTCACCTTCTAAACCGATAAAAACTCCCTACATCTTATATTCCACATCCTTCTCCACCACTTTTTCCTCTTCTTCGGTAAAGCGCTCATCAACATCCACACCGCGAGGACGAATACTCTTTTCCAAAGCATCCATAGATACCGGAATTTCATCCACCTGCGGAATAATAGGCAGAAACAGCGGTTCACCCTCATCAAAATACCGGATCAGTTCATCGGGAGTAATTACCCGGGCATTGGGTTTGGTACGGTCATCGAGCCTTCTCAGCCCCAGCACATCCGCCCCCATATATTGCCCCAACTGGTAGTAAGCTTCCCACTGAATGGGATCAAAGAACTGGTCGGAAGTAGGTTCGTGTGGGAAAAGCGGATGGTAGATCTTGTATTTATAAGTACCATATTTAAGGAAGTCCGTTTTTGGAATATCGGGCCGGCCTTCCGGGGCCGTAACGGTAGATTTGATGTATACCATCGTTCCGATCTTCTTATCCTTATAATGTTCGATCACTTCCTTTCCGTCCTTGACCACCTTATCCCATAATTGATACAGATCGGCTATAGCGTACCGTTGTAGCGAATAACCGTGGGAAGGATGAGGTCGCATGATCTCTTCCGGGATCTGGCCCGGGCGAAACCGGATATCAACCCCCAATTCATTTCGGGCCCGTATGGTCAGGTTTTCCAGGTCGGCAAAAGTAAAGTTGGGATCCGCTCCGGCATCGATGGCCAGGATCAGCCGGCACTTACGCCGCAACAACTCGATCACGGCCAGATTCTCAATATGGCCACCGTCGGAAATATTGACCATCTTCTTGTCCGTACCAATGCGGGAAAACAGTTCATAAATGAAGTAAAACGGCCAGAAAACGATAGGCCGGGTCGTCTTGAGCCAACTGGGATTCCAGGTCCAGTAACCGAGCCGAAGATTCAGAATTGTAGTGAGAATACTCAGCACCTTATTTGAATAGATCCCCATGCCGGGGTTGACGGCCGCAGCCGATATAGTGACGGCTGCCGGCAGGGTCATTGTATTATAGCCGTAGTTCTCCGCGGTGTGCACATAACCGGTCAGTTTGGCTCCGGCGTAGAGAGGGGAAAGCAGAAAATAGTCGCTGGCCTTGGTGCCCTGAAAATTGGGGTCGGAGGAAGATTGAAGATTCAGGCAGGTATTAATGAGCGGATAAGGTGCCAGAAAATCTGCCTGTTGCGCGCTATCCACCTGACAAAGATCCTTTAGCAAAACATTCCGGTTAGTACCGGAGAATTTCATAAAGGCATCCGCCAATTGCTTTCGGTAAAACCGGTGAAAACTGGAAGCGTTCGGATTAGCAAAAAAACCAAGGAGGATCAGCAGGACACCAATCACCAGTTTTTGGGCAAAATCCGGTATATGGGGCACCCGGAGTGAGGAGAAATTGATGAGGACCACGGTAACAACTGTCAGAAAGACCAACCCGACCAACACGGCTTCCGCAATATTAAAATAGGCCGACACATACAGGTTGAAGTTCAAGGCAATGTTAAAAATGTAATGCACCAGAAAGATCACCGCCAATGCAACGGCACTGTATTGAAACAGTTGATCCGTGCCGGCACTGATGGCCTCCTTATCAAAAGTAATGAAGTTATCATCCACCATAGCATACAGGCCCATGGCGAGTACGATCAGGATACCCGGACTGATCCAGCTCATGATCAGACTAATGATGTAACTGATCACCAGGACGAACTGATTCCACAACTTCAACCACCCGGTACCGGGAAAGAGATACTCACCCCGCATGCGCATATAGGTGATGTGCTCATCATTGAATAGTTCTTCATAAGCCCCGGTCTCCTTCAATGTTGCCTGAATGTAAGCTCCGGTATATCCTCCGCCGGATACCGTGGAAATATAGTCGGCGTGCTCCAGGATATTGTATTTGTTCAGCGTCTTCAGCAAACCAAGATTAATGGTGGCCGAACGAATGCCCCCACCGGAAAGTGCGATACCAAAACGATTCTCCGATAAGCGATCTGCGTAGTCTATTCCGAACAGTTTTTCCCGGCGTTTCCGGAGCAGTACATCTTCCCCGGCGATCACTTTTGGGTACTCTATTTTCTCATTTCCTTCCTGCGGTTGTTCTTTTTGGGTCTCCATAGTGTTAAAATGAAAAAAAATAATGGCATAGGTGTGGATAACTTGTCACATAATACAATTTTTTTTATATTCGCAGGACTTGAATCGGTTGCCATTTCCACCCCATTCCCCGGAACGGCAATCAACTCTTCTTAAATTCCCCCTTAAAGCAACCATTGCACTACTCCTATCGCCTGGTAATTAAATTACGACCTAAGCACTTATTACTTCTGTTTTGAAACATCTGTAAAGTATGTGCGTAAGCCAAAGTACATTGCAGTTTTTCATATATACTTTTTTGACGTAAGTCAAACTGAGAAAACAACACAATTTCCCAACTTGTAGCCAGGAAAGGAGGTCCCGGTAATTAATGTACCTTCCTGCTGGTGAAACCGATTGAACTATGAGCAAAAACAAGCTCCTACTTCTAGGGTGGAGTTGGAGGCGTCCCATGATTATAAAAGTCTCTAGTTTGGTATTTTTGTTGTGTTGGTACAATTTGTGCCATAGCCAGGAAGAATTTACCATTTCCAACCTTACTAAAGTCCCTCAGGCATCTTATGCCCATCCGGCATTGGTGCCACACCATCTTAGGTATTTTATTGGCGTCCCGGCTATTTCCGGTCTGCAACTGCATGGAAACAGTCAGGGATTCACCTTAAAGGATATTGGTCTGACCAATTTGCTCGATCCGGATTTCAATTATGAAATGGCCCGGCAAATGGTAAGCAAAGACAATACCTACCGTTTCGGAGTACGCACCGATCTGCTTTACGGAGGTATCGCCAATAAATCAGGGGTATTTACCATCAACTTCACGGAGAGGATATTGGGAGAAACCATACTCCCACGGGATCTTTTCGGCGCTTTGGCAGATGAGGAAATGGGCACTATGTACCAGGAAGGGTACTACGATCTCAGTTCTTTTTCCACGCAGGCGCTTCATTTTAAGGAGTTGGGAGTAGCTTACACCACCCAAAAACGCAAAGGTGTTAACTGGGGAGTACGTTTGAAATTTTTACTGGGCCACGAAGCCATTTTCAGCGAGAATAAGGAGTTGATGCTTTATTCCGGCGGCGAAAGTGATTATCAAAATTTTTCCAGTATGGGAAAACTCTTCCTGCGCTCCGCTGGTTTCCAGCACTTTTCGCCGGAAGATCAGCTCTTCCGCCTGTTTTCAGTAAAAAATGCCGGAGTAGCGCTCGATGCCGGTTTTCACTACCGCTACAACAAGCGTTGGGAATTCTTCGGAAGCGTGCGTGATCTGGGAGGCATCACCTGGAGGAAAAGTCTGAATCTCAGGGAAGTATCAGGCGAAATCCCCGATCTGGAGTCTGAGATCAGCGATACTTTCGACGATCTGGTCAATGAGCGTCCCGAAACGACAAAGAGTTTCCGCACGGCATTGCCGGTCCAGTTTTCCGGAGGTATGCGGTATTTTTTGAAAAACGATCACCGGATCAATGCGCTGGCCAGTGTACGGATGTATCCTTCGGGAGCGGACCTCGGTTTATCGGCAGGGTATTATATTCCCGTAACTTCCTGGCTGGAATGGACGGGTACTTATTCCATCTACAACAAGCAGTTTTTCAACCTGGGAACCGGCTTTGCGATGCAATTTGGAAAAATACAGCTCTATTTCGCTTCGGATAATGTCGTGTCGGCGTTCTCGGCGCTCGGGAGCAACAACGCGAACTTTCAGGCGGGCGTTAACCTGACCTGGAACAAACCGGAAAAGAAAAACAAAAAACCTACGGCCAACCGGGAGACGATAAAACCGGAAGATCCGGCAATTGCCTCCAGCAATAGTTCGGCCGGGGAGCATACAGAAGAGGAAGAGGATATGCCGTATTTCACGCTCAACAGTCATTTTACAACTCAGGCGGAAGGGCGAGAAGTTAAAGCCATTTATGTGGATATTTACCGATACGATGATAAAGGAGAAAAACAGTTGATCCATACCAGCCGCTATCCCAGCGACGAATTTGAAGTAACCCTTTACCGCATACACAGTCTGCACGAGTTGTCGGTTAAGGCTTATGGCTTCGAACCCCTGGTTTATCAGTTCGTTCCTGACACGGACGGCCTGAGCCGGGAATTCAAACTGGTACCGGAAAACAACGAAACAGGTGAATAGGTAAGCTGCTTTACCGATGAATGAGAAAGGATACTTTAACAAGTGACTTTTAATAAAAAATTTTTCATCATATAATAAAGTAAAGCAAAAAAGCTTTATATTACTGATTGCTAAAAGTTTACATTAAACACGCTAACAAGGATAATAGCAATCAGCACACGAGCGCACTCGAGAAAAATTTTTCAGGAGTTCGTCGTCTGCATAACTTCTGGCATTTATACCGCCATGTAGTTCTATTCATTAGGTATTTTAATCACACACAGAGACCCCATACAGTTTAATACGCCCTTGTTTCTTACCATTCCGGTATTCCTCTACCGGTTGGGATAGGAATTATTACTTTTCATAGTCATTACGACATAGTCGCTATCTACATCTCTTGAAAAGCATGTACGACCTGATTACTAGTGTAGGCAACTACACGGTACGGTCATGTACATGCATGGGTACACTATGACACTAGGAGAACAAAACTACACATTACACACAATCAATTTTCGACCATGGGCTATTTGAAAAACATGGAAAATTGGAGGCAAATTCACGGGGCAGGACTAACTACAGCATTATTCACAATCTTGCTAACATTCAGTAACCAAACCGATCTGAGCGCCCAGCGTCAAATGACGCTTGGAGCCTTCCAAAACGTTCCTCAACAAAATCAGATCAATCCGGCGATCTCGTCCGAGAGTAAATGGTACGTAGGGATACCATTATTGTCCGGTTTGAGCGCATCTTATCGTAACAGCAGCTTCACGCCTGCGCAATTCGGCCTTAATCAACCCGGTGGGCCGGATTTTTTGCAGGCTGCAGCATTTGCAGATTCTATTAACTATGTATCCGGCGAAGCGTACGTCGAAGACCTTGCATTCGGTATCAATGTGGGAAAGAACTTCTTTTCCCTGAGTATCGGTGAACGCTTCATGGCCAACATGCAATACCCCAGGGAATTGCTCAACTGGATCGGTCTCGAACGAACTAAGGCTGAGATCCCTTACGGAGAGACTTTCGACCTTGGCGACTGGAATTTTTCAGCCAGTCATTATCGGGAGATCGCATTGGGCTTCGGCAGTAAGTTGTTCAACGACAAGCTCAGCCTGGGCGGCCGCGCAAAACTGTTGCTGGGACAGGCTTCCGTTCAGGGGCAAAGCTACAATATGCGGCTATGGCGGCGACCTGACTTCGATTACAATTACGAGATCACCGGCCGGATGGACATTATGGCTTCCGGATTCGAGCATTTCGAAGAAGGTGCCAGTTTTATTCAGCCTTTCGGCAAAGCCAATAAAGGCGTGGCTTTCGATCTGGGCGCTCAGCTACAGTTGGGCAACCTCAGAATATTTGCCAGTGTTACCGACCTGGGCCGCATTCAGTGGAACCAGAACAATACCCTGACAAGTGTCAGTGACATTGCGGTGGATGCCGATGAAATATTCGAAAGCACAAAACACAACCTCACCTATGAGGGCGACCGGGGAGCTACGGCTTTCAGCACAGAACTGGTGACCAAGATTTACGGTGGCGGTCAGATTGAGATCGGCAAACGCCATGCGCTGTCCGTAATGGTTAACCCCCGGCTCCATCTGGGCCGGACGGAAATGAACGGATCAGCTGCCTATCGTTTTCACACAGGTAAAGTTTTGGACCTCATCGCCAGCTATAATGTGTCAGAAGAGCGAGGCAATCAGATTGGTTTCGGCGCTACCGTAAATTTAAAACCGGTTCAGATCTATTTTGCCACCGACAAGGCTACATCGGTTTTCAGCCGGAATTCACAGAAAGACTTTCAGTTTGTGGCCGGCATCAATCTGCTATTCGGAAAAGCAGATATACCGAAGAAAGACTTTGCCCTGGAACCCGATGCACTTCCTGTTACTCCGATGAGCAAGGACGCAGCTGCCAACAATACAATCGCGCCAATGGATGACAATATGGGAGCCGCACCAAAAGCAGAGTATGAAAAGTACTTCACCTTCTACGGCACAGTGGTAGACGATGAAACAGACGAACCACTGGACGCTATCTACGTAGATATTTACGTCCTGGGACCGGATGAAGAAAAAGAACTGATCCATACCAGCCGCTACCCTGGTCATACGTTCAATGTACCGCTGTTTCAGAACAATCTCGATCACGAGATCAGTGTAGGCAGCTATGGCTACGGGCGCCAAACCCTTCGCTTCACAGCGGATAGAGATCTTTTGATCCACGAGTTTCGCATGTCCGACGGTTACTGGGCTCCCGAAGAACCGCCTATTTCCACAAAATCCGGAGAAACCGTTTTTGCATCTCTGAAAGAGGAAGCGGAGATCACCTTCCAAACGCGGGGAGTGGACACGGACATACTAGCCGCCGATATCGGGGAAGATCTCTCTACCATTCCAATGGAAAGTATGAAGTCTACTCCGGTAGAAGATACTTATGAGATCACCCAACGTACCAGCTTCCGTTCCCTACCCGATCCTCAGGCTACCGTAATGAAGCGACTGGCGGTGGGTACCAAACTGGAATTGCTGGAAAAAACCGATAGTGACTGGTGGAAAATGAAACTGGACGGTAAGACCGGTTATGTAAAACGGCGCTTACTGGAAAGCGTGCAATAGAATAGAAAATACCTCTTAAACTGTAGCCGTAGTCGCTAGTTTTTTGTTGCTTAATATTGTTTTTTGATTGAGGCTGTCTCAGAAATTGAGACAGCCTCAATTGTATATACGGCAAGCAGTTTGCGGTTTCAGCTCCAAAGAGGGGCCGGATAACGTCCTTCTGCTACCAACTCTCCGAAGGCTTCCTGTACAATGGGTTTGTCCTCGCGGTAAGTAACGCCGTACCACCGGTCGTTGCTCACCAGTACTTTGTACCTGGCTTCTCCGGCATTGATCTGATTATCGACAAATAGAGGAATAAAGAATTCCGCTTTGGGATTATCCCGGTTGGCATTTACGAATTCGACAAACTGGCTGCGAATGACCCCAAAAATAGCGGGATGGAAGCCCCAGAAGTTCATCGATACCAGATCGTCTTCCTTCAGCGGATACCGCTTGTCATCTTCTCCCAGATAGGAGATCGTTCCATCCTTCCGCTGTATTTTCAGTCGTTCGTTCACTTCGGTCAGGTAATGATCTTCATCCATGGCAGCCACTCCGCGATTAACCGTGCCGTGATCGGACAGCGTATTATTGATCACATAACCCACCATACAATGATGATCCGGACGACAATCTCTGGTGAGGAAATCAGCACAGGTAGCAAAGCCCTCCACACCATAATAATCATCGGCGTTGATCACTGCAAATGGTTCCTGGATGGCATTTTCGGCCACCAGCATGGCGTGCGCCGTTCCCCAGGGTTTTTCCCGCTCGGGAAATTCATCAATGCCGGGAACAGGATAATCCATATCCTGGAATACATATTCTACCTGGATCTTATCCTCGAATTTACCTCCGATCTGCTCACGGAAAGCCTGCTCAATATCCCGGCGAATTACGAATACTACTTTTCCAAAGCCGGCTCGGATCGCATCGTAGATCGAATATTCAATAATAGCTTCGCCCCCGGGGCCGACGGAATCTACCTGCTTCAATCCTCCATAACGGCTACCCATTCCGGCAGCCAAAATCAATAGACTTGGTTTCACTTTTCTTTTTGGTGTTTTGGTTGAATAATAAGTTGTCTGTTAGCAAAAAAAACAGCGTGTTGCTGCTGTGAAAGTACGGATTTACCCAGAGAGTGTTGCAAGATCACAGATAAGTCTTTGTAAAGACCGCCTATTCATTCAGTTCTGAATTTTATCCCTGTTTACCTCCAGGCGAAAGTTTCTGGCCTGTTGCCGGCAGCGACATCGATGGATAAGCTCCCCGGCCAGCATCGTGATACAGGCCAATAGAAAGAGTAAATTTCGACTCCACTCAAATACCGGAGTATACATCTCGTAAAAAGGCCGGATGAGCAGGATCTCAATACCGATCACCAGGGCGGAAATGATCAGTAAACCGATGCCTATAGCCCTTGTCCGGTGCTGGACGGGAGCTCCCTGGTGGCGAAGGCTCTTTTCCAGAAAACGACTGACCTCCGCCTGCTGCGGATCGATCCGGATCAATTGCCGAAAGATAGCTTCTGCCTGTTTGAATTCATAGGTATACAGATAGGAAAGGCCTTTGCACATGAGCATCTCGTAGAAAAGATCACGCTCATTGTAAGTATAGATATTTTGCCGGATCGAGTATTCGACAATGTAATCAACCAGTAACAAATGCTTCCGGTACTTGCCTATGACGAAAAGAGCATCCACATAACTGACGTACAGATCGAAGAATTCTTCCGTCCCCAGTTGATAAATGGCTTTTTCATTTTCATCAAAAAAGCGGATGATCTCCCGGTGTGCTTCCGGATGAATGGATTTAAAATCGAGAAATAATTTGGAATGATATGTCGGTTTGGATAAGGACAAAATGCTTATTCCCGGCTTTTATTATTGTAAACCCTGATATCGGGCTTATGTTCATCTCAAAAATAAGTCTTAATATGTCATTTTCCTTATATTTAAGGCCGGGAATTAAATCCCGGGAGTGCTATCTGCAAAAAGCCGGTTCAGACACTATGAACTGTTACAACCATCTTATAAGGTATTCTCTGTAATCGACTTTTAGATAGTACTCTTTTTTATCTCCAATGTTGTTTTGAAGACGATTTAAGTTTTCAAAACGCCCGCCATTACACTCATAAGCACTAATTTTAGCATACCGCACCTATTGATAATAGTTGTTTACGAAGTTTGTCAACCTATGCATCCATCGCTCCTTCGGCTATACGCCGCATTCTCTGTCGCCATACTTTTTTTTGGTGATCTCAACGCTCAGGTCCCGGGGCCGGGCAACCCGATCGTTCCTGCTTACGAACTGGAAACCTTAATACTTCCCAAGCTGGACAATGAGACCCTTCGACGGGAAGAACTGGCCCAACGCCGTACCGGACGGCCACCAAAATTTGCCGAAGCCATTCCCGTTGATATTGGTCCGGAGACCCACGGCCGCTGGGATCAATCCGGCGACCGCTCCATTTGGCGCTTCCGTCTGCGTTCACCCGGTGCCTATTCGCTCAACCTGGGTTTTAGCGAGTACCAGATGCCGGCCGGGGGAGAGCTCTACATTTACGATCCTTACCAGAAAAAAACCACCGGACCGTTCACCCCTGCCGACAACGAGACGCACAACCAGCTGTGGACTCCCATCTTTCCGGGTGACGAACTGGTGATCGAAGTGCAGTTGCCCAGCCGCCAGCGGGAGGAGTTGCAACTAAAACTGGCCTTTGTCAATCACGACTTTCTGGATTTTCTTGCTTTGAACAGCGGCTCCTGTAATCTGGACATCGTCTGCGGCAGCGAAGACGGCTGGGAACTGGTGGAGCCTTTCCGGGATGTCTCCCGTTCGGTTGGCCTCATCAGTATTGAAGGCACCTTGCTCTGTACCGGTTTTCTGGTCAACAATACCTATAAGGACTGTACCCCCTATTTTATGACTGCTTATCACTGTGAGATCCGCTCCGACAATGACCAAACGGTAGTGGTTTACTGGAATTTCGAAAACAGCACCTGCCGCCAGCCAAACAGCCTGGCAAGCGGTGGTGAAGGCGACGGCAACCTAAATACTTTTAATTCCGGCTCCATTTACCGGGCCGGGTGGAACAACTCGGATTTTTGCCTGCTCGAACTGGATGATCCCGTGAACGAAAAAGCCAATGCTTATTTTGCGGGCTGGTCGGCCGAAACGACGCTGCCGGAAGGGAACGTAGCTTGTGTCCACCACCCTTTCACCGATGAAAAACGCATCAGCATTTCCGAAGAACCGACACACTTCGGTTTTTGGGGCAGTGGAAACCCGGCCGAAGGTGGTAACCATCTAATCGTCCCCGACTGGACGGTGGGTACTACTCAGGGAGGGTCCTCCGGTGCACCGCTGTTCAATAATAAGAGTCAGGTAGTGGGTCAGCTCCATGGAGGAGATGCTGCCTGTGGGAATGACCTGTTCGATGCATTCGGCCGTTTTTACAATTCCTGGGAGGGAGGCGGCACCGCCAATTCCCGCCTGAAAGACTGGCTGGACCCGGCAGGATGGGAAACACAAAGTCTGCCGGGGATGGACCAGAGCCGCTGTGGTTATTGGGTTAGAGGTGTATTTTCCAGGGGTACGATCTGTGCCGGTGACAGCGATACCTTAAAGATCCAATACGGACCGGCTTATGATACCGCTTCCGTTGGCGGACAGGCCTTCAGCATACCCAACATCCTTAATATCCAGGCAACTTATATCCCCGATAACATCCGAAGGGAAGAAACTTTTATCTGGTATACCAGTGAGAGTACCCCTCCCGGCGAATACACCTTTGACGTCTATACAGCTTTTGATACCAACTACTTCAAACTTACCGTTTTCGATCAGTTTCCGGCAACGCCCGTTTTATATACCCCTTCCAATGGGGCCTCAGGTCAGACGCTACAGGTACCAGTAAGCTGGTCTGCCGAAGGAGAAGGGCAGAATTACATTTTACAACTGGCCGCCGACGCCGGGTTTGACCAGCTCATCTCCGAGCAGGTCATCTACGGTGATACAACTAAAGTACTATCGGATTTGAAAGCCGGTACTACTTATTACTGGCGGGTAAAGACCTCTAACGTATGTGGTGAAAGCGATTGGTCATCGGCCTTTTCTTTCAGCACCGCTGAAGTGGAATGCTTTTCGCAATCTGCTGCCGACGGTCCCATAAACATTCCGGTCACCGCAAGCTCCATCACCTCCTCCATTGAAATAGAGAACACCGGTACGCTAGCCAGTATCGAGATCATTGATCTGGATATTGAACACAGCTGGGTGGGTGATCTCAGTGTAGTGCTGCGCTCGCCTTCGGGTAAGGAAGTAGCGCTGCTGGACCGGCCGGGATTCCCTGACAATCTTTACGGCTGCGATGGACGCAATCTCTACCTGAGTTTTAATCAGAATTCCGGCAGCTCCTACCTGATCCTGGAAAACCTCTGCAGCAGTATTCCCCCGGCTATTTCGGGAACATTCAAACCGATCCAGTCATTATTCGATTTTACGGGAGAACAGATACAGGGCACCTGGACCCTGATCGTAAAAGATAATGCGGATGAAGATGGCGGCACCCTGAAAGGATGGAACCTGAATATTTGCAGCTCTCCCGAAAAGGAACCGCTCCTGAATAAAGTATCTGATGCGTATCTCACCTGCCAGGAAGAACCTCTGGAGATCGATGTGGCCGTCAACGAAGCTTTCACCGGTGATGAGGTACAGCTTTCGATCGACGGACTTCCGGCGGGCAGTTCGGTGCACTACTCCGCAAATCCGGCCGTTCCGGGAGATACGATCCGTCTTACTTTATCTGGGCTTTCTGTGACCGGGCAACAAAGTCTGACGCTCAATGGTACGGACGGTAGTGAAACCGCTTCGCTGTCCCTGGATATAGAGGTAAGAAATGTCCCGGAAATTGTCAGCTTGCTCACACCATTGGACGAAAGTATACTGACCGGCCAGAGTATTGATTTTGATTGGAACGATCTTACTAACATCAATTTTTACCGGCTGGAAATTGCAACGGACAGCAATTTCGACAACCTCATCCATTCAGAAACAGTAAGTACTTCTCAATATACGCTGAGTATGCCGGAACAGGAGGGTGAATTATTCTGGCGGGTAATCGCCCTGAACGAATGTGGAGAAAGTATTTCAGCCATATCTTCTTTTACTTTCACTACTACGGCTACGTCGGTACTGGAGGATGAGCAATCCGTGCAGGTTTTTCCAAATCCTTTTTCCGATCAATTGAACATCCGCTTTACAAGAGCACTGGAATATCCGGTGGCCATCCGGCTATCGGACATTCAGGGGCGTCTGCTGCTCCGGGATCAGCTCTCCATAGGAGCAACCGACCGGGTGTTGTACCTTGATCATCTGCCTTCAGGAATATACATTTTGGAGATCCTTTACGGGCAACAACGGATAGTAGAGCGTATTGCGAAGTAATTGTACCTTTGAGAGCTACGGATTTAATTTTAAACTATGAGAAAAATCTTATTGCTCTCGGTACTCATACTGGGAAAATGCACTTGCCTTTTCGGTCAGAACAATTCCATCGATCCTATTCAGCAACTCGTTAGTCAGATCGACAATGACCCATCTTTAACGGTAAAAGAATTTGACGCCACTGAGATCTACGGCCGTGCTTACGATGGCGGCGGGGTGATCAAAGTTTTTTTTAACCAACAGGAGCTCAAAAAGATCGAAGAAGAGATCGGCCTTTCTTTCGGGCGGGTAAGTAAGATCATTTACATTGAAAAGGGAATGCCGATCAAGATCATCGACCGGGAAGAGAATTTCAGCTGGAACAAAGAGAATACAGGCTGGGACTATTCGAAATTGAATGAGGTATTTCAGGCCGACATCTATATTTTCGACTGGGATAAAGATGATACCCGGATCATGAAAAAAGGGCAAAGGCGTTTGTCACAAAATACCAGTACGGTTTTTGAATATGAGCCGTTGATTGCACTGGGGGTACACCTATGGAAGAAATAACAGCGCTAAACATGCAATTGAAAATCTTTTTAAAAGCGACAGCCATCTGCTCCTTTCTCGGTGCATTAACGACGGGTTTATTAATCTTTCTCCCTAATCTGGAAGCAGTCGACTTTGAAGCCAGAGCATTATTATCAGGGAACCAAAAATGGGAAAATGGATCGGCATGGCCTTGCTTTTCATTGGGAGCTTAAGTCTATTATCTTTTGCCAGGTACTACCTTGGGGCCGGTTGGTTGAACGGCATTGTCAATTGGTGTTATGAGTGGATCTATTCATATCTACAACCGTTGGTGAGAATTGTGCTGGGATTTTGGATCTTTAATAAGAGCGTTACATAATATCATCAATTTTTGTAAACTCCCCAAAGGTGCTGAACTGCCGGTCCCAAACAGCTCAGCTTCTCCAACTCCGGTAAAAACAGCGGGCACTGTTCTACCAGATTAAAAGCAAAAGGCCGCGCATTGCAACGGTTGGCATCAATGTAGATCAGATCGCCGTAAGTATTTTGCGCCAGGCAGGTATATTCCGCGAAGGCATTGGTATTGCTGAGGTCCGCATTAAGAAAAGTAAGGATATTGATGCTGATCTTTTGTTTGTTCAGATCATCAGCCCATTCGCAGATATCGGTATTGCCCAGGCGACAGATGTTGGCCCCATCGCTCACCAGAAAGATGGACTTTTGGCTCTCCGGATTATCGGAGAACAATTGCGGTGCATCCATCAGAATATTGAGCAGGGGCGTGGTTCCATCCGGTACCAGAAAATCGAGGGCGTAGCGAAAATCCTTCCGGCTGAGCTCCCCCGTGGAGTGCCAAAGCCGGGGCGTAGTACCGCAATCGCCGCCGATGGTGCCAATACCGAGTTGCTTGTCCTGCGGTATCTTCTGAAACATATACATGGCCGTTTCCTTCATCACCTTGAATCGGTCTTCATTCACACAGGTCACTTTTTCCATTACCATACTTCCGGAAATATCCAGCAGGAACACGATCTCATCGTAAGGTGTAAAGTCTAAAAGCGTAAAGATATTGGCGGGTATATCGCCGTAGTTGGCCATATCCACACTGCCGGCCGCTGCCGTATGCGGATAGTCGATCTTTTCGATTCCGAGCGTATCACAGATCATTTCATAATTGTAGCGCGCTGCTTCATTGGAACCATCCAGTTGCAAAGCATTGGCAAAAAGCGCCACATTACGCTCCATATCCCGGCCGTGAATATGAATGTGGTCCGGACGATCTTTTGACTTGTGTTTGTTATTACCCTGATCCAGCAGCGAAGCATAGCCCAATGTATTATAAACAATACTCAGCAGTTTGGGCTCGTTCATGGTCTGCAGCAGATCAACGGCGGGCTTAAGGGAGGAAATAGCCTGATCATAGTGCTCAGTATAGCAGTGCACCATACCGGTCACAAAATACCGCAGGGCGATCTTCTTGCCCTGTTCCGGATCGTCTGCCCGAAGATAAACCGCTCCATCCTGCAGCACACGCAGTGCCTGATCTTCATCTCCATCTTTGCCGAGTGCCAGCGCCAGCGCCAGGGCGAAGTTGTACTCATCCGGCACGGCATTGTAAGCCCGGCGAAAGCTGCGCACCGCACTTCCCATCTGACCTTCCTGAAAATAAAAAGTACCGACATAGTAGTTCCGGTAGGCTTCTTTCTTGCCCGAAACATTAGGAAAAAAGGAGATCGATATCACTACGGCAAGAATCAGCAGACTTAGTAGGAACTTATTTCTCATATTAGCATTTTATACTGTCGTGTTCTTAAACGGATCGAAGGTTACAATAATGGATCAGGGCTGGTATTTATTTGAGAAAGAATGATTCTCCGGTTCATCGGGCCATACTTATTTCTCCCGGTCCGAAAACATTCCAACTACACGTTGTAGCACTTCTTTTTGCAAAGTATTTATAACTCGCTTGTTATGCCTATTGACTGGAATTACTCTCCCCAGGAAGCCTTACAACTGCAGGCA
>JAGQXH010001010.1 GCA_020436695.1 Lewinella sp.
GGATGCGCTGGCACTCTCCAGTGGAAGCGCGGCTATTGCAGCGGCCGTCATTTCACAGGTAAAAGCCGGCGACCACATCGTGTGTGTCAACTCACCTTACTCCTGGACGCACGCATTATTAACCAAATTCCTGCCTCGTTTCGGCGTCACCCACACCTTTGTAGATGGCCGGCAGGTAGAAAATATTGAAGCGGCCATCCGGCCCGAGACCCGTCTGATCTACCTGGAAAGTCCCTGTTCGCTTACCTTTGAGATCCAGGACCTGACGGCCTGCGCCCAACTGGCAAAGCGTCACGGCATCACTACCATCATCGACAACAGCTACGCCTCTCCCCTCTTTCAGCATCCGATCCAACACGGTATCGACATCGTTGTTCATTCCGGCACCAAATACCTGAACGGACACAGCGATGTGGTACTGGGCGTGATCTGTAGCCGAAAAGAGATCATTAAGCAAATATTCGAATCGGAACTGATGACCCTGGGGGCTATTCTGCAGGCGCACGATGCATCCCTGGTCATTCGCGGGCTGCGAACGCTCGAGTTACGATTGCGGCGTAGTGATGAGAGCGCGAGAAAGATCGCTAACTACTTGCAGACGCATCCCAAAGTAGAACGGGTGGTGCATCCGTTGCTGCCAGATTTCCCCCAATACGAGATCGCCCGCCGGCAGATGGAAGGCACAGGTGGCCTGTTCTCCGTATATTTTAGGGCGGAAAGCCGAAAACACATGGAGCGCTTTGTCGAATCCCTGCAGCACTTCCTGCTGGCCGTTTCCTGGGGCGGACACGAATCGCTGGCACTCCCTAATATCGGTTTTTACGACATTCCCGGCCGGGCAGACAGTACCGTCCCCTGGAATCTGGTGCGTTTTTACATCGGCCTGGAAGACGCCGAATGGCTGCGGGCCGACCTGGAACAGGCCCTGGAAAATCTGTAAATTGCACTGATCTGACTGCCAATGGGTTGCAAAAGCCGGCAAGACCGGGTTTCCGGCAATAAAAGTTAAACTTGGACTTAATTTTTTAATTTTTTATAATATCTTCATAACTTTATATGGCTATTCCCATAGACATATCTCACAGCACTAATCCATATTCAGCTTATTATCATAGCTATACGAATATCGTCCCCAACTAACATTTTCACAAAAAGTATTTATTCCTTCCGGTACAGTTCGGGAATTATAATCTCCACGAATATGCCATTTTAACGCTGCTGACCCTTTTGTGAAAGGAAAAGGTGTGTTAATATTGCAATTAATTGTAAATCAAAACCTGCAATAAATGATCCGTATTACCCCCCTCCTGCTCCTCCTTTGGATGAGTACAACGGTCATCGCTCAACAGGCTTTAACCACCAATAGTGGCTGGGCCTATGAGGTTATTTCACCAGGCAGAGGCCCTATGGTTGACGCCAACAAAGGCATCGAGACCCACAACCAGCTGGTGGATGCCGAAAACAATGTGCTGGTCTCTACTTATGCGGTTGGAATTCCGGACTATCAACTTGTCTCCGAACTCAGTGGTTCCTTCCAGGATGCCTGTACCATGATGAGAGCCGGAGGACATTACAAATTCTACATTCCGGTCAATGAATTTTTATCCACTATAAAAGGCGGCGCCAAGCTTAAGCTACCCGGAAATCATGTGGTTTGGGAAGTAGAAGTACTGAAAGTACTACCGCCCCTGCCGGATATTGCCGGCCGGGTAAAAGCGACCCTTCAGTCGCAGGGAGCTCAGGCTGCTTTTACTGAATTCAAAAAGCTAAGCACTTCTACCAATAGCGGCGTGTATTTCGGAGAATGGGAAGTGAATGAGGTCGGCTACATCTTCCTCAACCACAATATGCCGGAGGAAGCCATTTCTGTTTTTGACTACAATTCCCAGCGCCATCCACATTCATCCAATGCGCACGACAGCCTGGGTGAGGCCTATCTGAAAGCGGGTAAAAAAGATCTGGCGATCAAACAGTATCGCTGGTCTCTGGAGTTAAACCCCAGCAATGCCAATGCCCGGAAAGTGTTGACAGAAATCGAAAAATAGCGGATCAACAGCGAGATCTGCAGGTGGTTGTACGTCTCGCTGATAACAAATCATAAACATCAATGGATCACTGACAAAGACAGGATCTATTGGAGATGGCCGGTTGCCGATTCGGGACAGGTTTAAAGAGATCGAACACCATAATTCAAACCT
>JAGQXH010001011.1 GCA_020436695.1 Lewinella sp.
TCCCGCAAAGCTGGCACCCTCACCCCCCATTTTGGCCGCTTCCCAACCCGCCACAAAAGATGAGATTGCGAAAAATTTGGCTCTCTAATTAAGTACAGCGCCGCTCTTGCCGCTTGCCTCGCTATTACAAACAACTTTTCAATTTTAATCCGCTTACCCTATTTGATTAAAACACTTTTCTCATCAGAAGTTATGATACTATTCTAAACGCAAAGTGATCTGGGTGAGCCCAAACCGCTTGGTCAGTGAGTGTGCAGGCTTTTGAGCTTGTTCAACATATGACGTCTTTTACAAGCTTTGCCAAACTTTTTCAATCAATGCTTTGGTGGCGAGTATTCCTTCATGCTCACTAAGTATCTCTCCCTCATATTCTATACCAATATGCCCGTTAAATCCGGAGTCTTTAACGATCTTAAGCATCTTGTAATAATCTATTGTTGTATCCTCTCCCTTTTCATTGAAATTATATGATTTTGCACTGACACCTTTGGCAAACGGCAAAAATTGCGATACGCCCTGATATCGGTCATATGCTTCGTCGCAATCGCTCTGGGTGCTTCCCCATTTCTCACTGAGGCACCAGTTGCCAAAATCCGGTAAAGTTCCCAAATTGGATTTGCCGACCTGCTTTATGATCTCCGTGATCAATCCGGCATCAGAACTGTACAAACCGTGATTTTCAATGATAATGTTGATGTTCTCCTGAGCGGCATAGTCCGCTAATTGTCCCATCCCATCTACTATCGCAGCACGATAACTATTTTTGTCACTTTCCCCAAATGCATTGACCCGTATTGAATGACAGCCCAGTATTTTGGCAGCATTGACCCATTTATAATGATTCTCCACGGATTGCTTTCTTTCCAGGTCATCGGCGGTACCAAGATCACCTTCATCATCTACCATGATCAACAAACTGGTTACGCCCACATCATCAGCACGTTTCTTCATATCGATCCAGAATTTTTCATCTTCTCCTGAATCCATATAAAACTGGTTCACATATTCTACCGCATTGATGCCATAGGTATTCATGGCAATGCCGGCAAAATCAATCGGATCGAGATGGCCATCGTTAAATTGACGATGCAATGACCACTGTGCTAATGATAATTTTGGCATGACTGATTTTTTTTCATTTGTATGGTCCGGTGAACTACATCCGTAGGTCACCAGTGAAGTAGCCGATAATGCATAAGCACTCCAGGCTGCCTTCTTTAGAAAAATTCTTCTTTTCATCAGACCTGTTCAAATTTCATTTATTTATAATTGTTTTGTCAAACAAAAAACAATACTGTCATCAATTCTTATTTCGTCTCCATATTTCAATGGAACCGAATTTTTAACTATTCCTTTTCCATCTGGTAGGTAACCTCGATTAACATACAGGACCTGAGCTGCTCCATAATCCTGATATACCCCAAATCCGATTCCTGCATGATCCGATACTTTTTTTATCCTGGCTTCGGCTTCATCCATTAAACTTGTCCCAATTCCACGTCTCTGATATTTTTTCAGCACGTTGAAATCAACAATTTCCGGGATACCTCTGATGGCAAACGGTTGATAATCAGACTCCCATTTAATCGTAAGATAGCCTGCAAATGCCCCATTCAATTCTGCAACTATGATATCTCTTTCCCCTCTTTCTTGAAATTGTACATATTCTTCATACTGAGCAACCGGCTTATTCCATCCTTGATCCTTAAATGCTTCGCTTATTTTCCGGCAATCAGCATATTCAATCTTTCTTAGAACCAGGTCAGGCTTCATTTTTATTTCTGCTCATTGGTGAGGACCGTTCGCTAAATGGTCGAACGAAGTGGGCGGCTACTATTGGGGCTGCAAACTATGATATTTGCCACATCTGCTGACAAAATCAGTAGCTGGCGTTTTACTTGGTTATACTTTGAATTAACTTTCTAACCCCATCTTCAGGGAGTGTAGCCATCATCCCGAATCGCTTTTCAAATTTACTACTGTCGAACACATAATCCTGATCAAACTGATACATCATTTCTGGGAATTCTTTCATGATCGGAATAAATAATCCAAGCACTTTTATCAGCCATACAGGGACCGTTTGGATCTTGGGTTCTACTTTGAGTTCATCAGCTACTAGTTGGATCCATTGCAGATTTGTTAATTTTTTATTGGTTGTAGGAACATGCCATACCTGGTTATAGGCCTCTGCAG
>JAGQXH010001012.1 GCA_020436695.1 Lewinella sp.
GCACCAGGCCGTAATCGGCGGTAAAGATCACTTTTTCGCTATTTAGCCACTGCTGATAAGCAGATCGGTCCATCAAAACGAAAGCACCATTGTCCAGCCAACCCAAGTAGCCGTCGGGGCTTTGCACATAGTACCAGTCGCCTTCGTTCTTATACACTTTGAGGCCGGTACCCAGTATAGCCTGGGTTGCCAGCTCTGCACTGTGTTTAGGATTTGAACGAATATTGGCAACCGAAACATTCACGACGCCATATTCCTTACCGGCCAGGGCAGACTCCGGAAGCATTTCTATCTGATCGATATATGTTATCCCTGCTTCACCCAGCTTTTGCAGAAGGTCCTGCTTTGCGGCCGGGAGGTTGGTCTCCCCACTCAGTATCAATGAATCATTCTGCAAATGCGGTTTGATCTTAAAGACGGCCACCCGGCTATCCGGTGCATACGCGGCAGTTACTGCTTCCACGGCATTTTTTACGGCGGGAGACATTCTTTCCTGCAAGCAGCCGGCCAGGAAAATGGTGAAGATAACCAGAAGAAAGGGGAGCCATCTTAGGGAAAAGGAAGATCTCATAGCTATTGATTATTACGCGGTTCTCAGCGAACGGTCGACGGAAGAAATGGCAAAAGACCGTTTGCCGTTGGATAAAGATACAGTCATTTACCGATCAATAGTAGGAGGGGTAAAAAAATAGGCCGGTTGAAACTCAACCGGCCCTTGTACTTTTAGGTGCCTAAATAGCTTAAGAAGGAATTGAAGATAAATAGTGTGCTACAGGCCGATGCATCAATCAGTTGCCTCCGGCCATTCCGTTGTTCAGGGTGTTGCTTATATCTTTCCCAACGGAGGCTAAATTGTCTTCGAAAATGCAATCCTTCACCATGGAAGTGCACAGACCACTTTTATCGCGGTGATTGTAAATAGCACTTCCTCTTACTAGAGATTTGTTATTAACGAACTTACATTCAATAACGGTAGCTTTGGTAACACCGTTAGAAGCGCGGTTCATGATACCGGCGCCATAAGTAGAAATATTATTTTCGAAATAGCAGCTCTCAATTCTGGGCAGGCATTCGCCGTTGTCGCCATTGTTGAAGATCGCTCCTCCATCCAGGTCAGCCTTATTGTCAACAAAGTTACAGGCCAGTATCCTGGGGCTGCTTTTGCCATTTTTGCCGGCGTAGTTGTAGATAGCGGCTCCCTCTCTGGATGCATTTTGTCTGAAAGTGCAGTTCAGGATGAAGGGAGAAGAGCCGATGTTGAACCAGGCAGCGCCGCAGGTATTCGGATGAACACCCGCATCAGTGCCGTTTGCATTAGCATCGCTAATGACGAAACCGTCAATAACGGTTTTCATGGAAACATTTTCTGCATATATAATGGTGTAGGAGTTATCATCGGCAGAAGCAGTGCCGATCTCTCCGCTCAGGATAGTTTCATTGAGCTTGAAATTTCTTTCCTCTTTAGCCTTCTCATGACCGGCAAAGCCGCCGAACATGGAAACTTCGTTTACCAACCGGAATGGTACCGTGCGATCCCCATCGTAAGTGGGTACATAGATCCCGGCAGCCACCCAGATCTCATCACCGGGCTTGGCACTCTTTAATGCCTGATGAAGATCCCCGAAGGCTTCTTCCCAGCTTAATCCTTTTTTTCCGTTACTTCCGTCTTTCACGTACCAGATTTTCCCGGCAGCGCCTAGCTGCGAGAGGGAAAAAATCACCATGATCCAAATAAGCAAACCCTTACTCACGTCTTTTCCTTTTTTTGAAGTTGGACAAAATTTCGCAGACTCGTCAAAAGCTCAATTGGTATTCTCGGGATGTTAGAAAAGAACATGTAACTCCAAAGTCAATGCAATAGAATGACATGCTTTGTCTCATCCGCTGTATGGCGTCAAAACGAAAGGTACAAAATGAAATGGCTCGTATACTGATGCGTCTTGAGGAAGACGATCAAAGCCGAATTTGTGGGATTGTAAAAAAAATTAAGGCATGGCCTAAAAGGCCGGGATTTGCATTGTGGTTTTGGGGAATAGCGAACTACCCACGGGGATGGGTCTGTAAGATGTGCAATTGGACAATAGTATGTGAAAAACGAGGGTGAATAGGGATTTATTTCACCCATGCGTGTCAAACGTTGACACAATAATAGG
>JAGQXH010001013.1 GCA_020436695.1 Lewinella sp.
AATTTTTTCTCTACTAAGTTAAGGTAAGCCCTAAGCTAGCGCCGGTCTCGGCGCTTTAGTTCAACATCTGGCTATCCGCCATAAAGTTGCGGATATACAGCTATATTCAAATACCTGATTTCGCGCAATTAGAGAGTGAATCAGGTAAATTGGCAATGTGATCTATATTCAAAATATCCACCAGTTATCCAAGGTAGTATGGGAAGAGCGATGCAGCCGGCGCAGCGGTAATTAACCGTTAATAACGGCTATTAACGGTTAATTACCAATTCAATCAGCCCGCTACTTACTTCTGCTGCTGAAGATAAGTGACCAAAGACGCCAGTTCCTCAAAAGAAAGCGCATTGGCCAGCCCGGCCGGCATGATAGAACTTTCCATCTCTTCCCGGCTCTTGATGTTCTTTTTCTCCAGGGTGGTGGCATTGCCACCGATGTCCCGGATCGTCAGTTCATCGGCGGATTCCGCAGTGACGAAACCTACGTATGACTTACCGTCATTCGTTTCGATGAGAAAAGAGGCAAATCCCTGTGAAATGGACGCATTGGGTTTCAGGATGGACTCGGTGATCTGATCCCGGTTCATGATAGATCCGATCTGACCCATGAAAGGTCCTTTCGGCGTTTCATTCTTATCTACCGTATGACAGGCAACACAGCCCTGGCTGGTGAACAAGGCCTTGCCCTGATTGGCATCTCCCTTGAGTTCCGCCATAGCGAGGATCACATCTTCGATGGAAGATTTTCCCACCTGGCCTTTCTCGTTTTTAATGGCGTCCAGGTCAATTTTAGTTTCCTCGGCCACTTCCTGCACGGTGACGGTGCCCAATTCTTCGATCCCCATCCGGTTGCGATCATTCAGCCGGGCGAAGAAGTTCTTCCGGGAAGGATCGGCCGCATGTGACGCTTCGATCAGGAAGGCTTTGATCTTATCGGATTCGCCCCAGGTAATGCCTTTGTAGTAAGGGCCGTGCGTATCCGGCCGGGTGCTCCACCACCAACTGCCGTCGTAGGGGGCTTCCTCATGATACAACCTGGCAAGCGTACCCAGGATCGCATCTTTCAGTTCCTGGTCCGTCTGATCGTTGTACGCAGCGATCAGGCCGTCTACTGCTTTGGGATCGTGCAGATAACGTAGGGTCCAGAGCGCTAATTTTGGGTTGTCGTCAATGGCAGCCACGGCGGCATCCACGGCGTGCAGTTCCACCAGGGAGCGAACCGCCAGATGCGGCAAAATGATCGCTGAATTCGGAGTAGCGTGTGGGCCTTCCGTGCCCGGCTCGGGAGCCTTGGCGGAAGCAGGTACGGCTATTTCCAAAAGGGTTTCCGCCGCTTCGATCTTGCCCAGACGGCCCAATCCGACAATAGCTGCCGCCTGTACCCGTGGATTGGCATCGTGTACGGCCGTCAAAAACGGCTGAAGCGGTACGGATCCCAGGCAGGTTTTCCGGTCGGTAAGCGCGCGCAGGGCGAATTCGCGCATTTTGTCTTCTTCGCTCAGTTTCAATAATTCGGATACGCCGTCCGCACAGGTGATCTGCGCGTAGGTATACACGCCGGCTACACGTACGGACGGGGGTAGTGACTGATCAGTGGCTATCTGCAGGGCCGCTGCAGCGGCTTCATCGGCCGGTCTGTTCAACAGCTCCTGCTGAGCGTGGAAACGGGTGACGGAGTTGCCGGCTTTCAGCAATTCTCCCAGCTCGGCTACGGATGCAGCTTTGAGGTCCGGGAAAGCCGCGTAAGTCCAGCCTTTCGGTACTACTTTCACTACATAGCCTTTGTCCGGGCTTCCTTTGTAGCCGGCACCATCCCAGGCGGCAAGGAACATGCGTCCGGAACCATCCACATCCACATCGGTGATCTGGGAAAGCCGGATGAAGTCTTCTTCCTTCTGGGTGAAGCTGGGGCCATCCATCGTTAGTCGGTGGATGTAAAGCTCACTTCTGCCCCAGTCGGCCATCATGGGTGCGTGTTTGTGGGCCACCGCCCAGAAATCAGCGTCCATGAAATAACTCCCGGTACCCGAACCACCGCCCACATCGATCAGGGCCGGGATGATCTCGTCGGTAAAGTTCTTGAACCAGGTGGGGTAACCGAATTCTCCACTCTGCGAATAATGAATGAAACGGACGTTCCAGCCACCGCCGTCGTT
>JAGQXH010001014.1 GCA_020436695.1 Lewinella sp.
AACCGTTTTAAGATGTCGCGAAAAATAAAACCGGATACCTGGCCCGGACAGATCCCCCGTCGGTCCTTTCTAAAAACATCGGCTACTGCAATGGCCGGCCTTCCCTTTGTACCAGTTGCCGGACCCTTTCCGTTTCAGGATAAGCACAACAACGCTTTAACCCATTCAACTATGGATCCGCAAAAAAGCCTGATCGGTCAGTATGGCCCCTGGGCCGTCAGTCAGATGCCCGACCCTCCTTTGTTATCCTATCGCCGGGAAGTCTTTGATGACCTGGATGGCTGGAGAAAAACTGCCAAAGAAAAGGTAGAGAACTGCCTGGCCGCTCCGGATATCGGCGGCCTGCCCGAGGTAACCGTCCATCGCCAATATGAATACGACGGCCTGGAGATTGAAGAGATCAGCTGGCAGTTACCCTTCGGCCGGCCGACGGAAGCAGTAGTATTAAAACCGAAGAACGCCGAGGGACCCCTACCGGCGGTATTAGGCCTGCACGATCATGCCGGCAATAAATACCTGGGTAAACGAAAGATCATCCGCACTCAGGATGACCTGCCTTCCTTCCAAAAAGAGCTGCAGGAATGGATCTATGAAGACCAGCCGTGGGCCAACGAACTGGCCAAACGCGGTTATGTAGTGCTGGTGCACGATGTGTTCACCTTCGGCAGCCGTCGTGTCTACTATCAGGATGTGGCCGGCTTTGAATGGGGCCCACTGGCGATTACCGATCAAACGGACGATGATCCCGAAAACCCGGAAAACGTGCGGGCTTACAATGAATGGGCCGCTGAACACGAACACATCATGGCTAAGTCTCTCTTTAGCGCAGGGCTATGCTGGCCGGGCGTATTTCTGCGGGAAGACCAGAGGGCTCTGGACGTTCTTTGTGCCCGCCCGGATGTAGATGTAGATCGGATAGGTTGTGCCGGCCTTTCCGGAGGAGGACTGCGCACGGCATATCTGGGCGGACTGGATACTCGCATTAAAGCGGCGGTCTGCGCCGGATTTATGACCACCTGGGCCGATCTCATTCTCAATAAAAGCTTCACACATACCTGGATGGCTTACATCCCATTGATCCCACGCTATTTGGAATTTGCGGAGATCTATAGTCTGCGGGCACCACTTCCCACGATGGTGCTCAATAACAATCACGATACGCTCTTCACCCTGGCAGAAATGCAACGGGCGGATAGGGTTTTGCGGGAGGTATTCGAAAAAGCCGGCGCCGGCGCTCGCTATGATTGCCGCTTTTACGATGGCCCGCATAAGTTTGACCGGCAGATGCAGCAAGAGGCCTTTGACTGGTTGGAAAGGTGGCTTTAGCGCTGAATTTTGAATAGAAAATCGGGTCGTCTTTCCTTTATTAAATTTGGTAATTACTTATTAATCAAGCTAAAATTTTAAGTTCAATTTTTCACGGCTGAACGCCGTGAAATAAATATATGATAAAAAGAGATAAAGAAGTGGACCCAAAAGGTTTAGCTTTGATAATAACCACAAAATCGAAGCGAGCCGATGAGTCCACTGTATACAAAACTACAAGAAATTGGCGGGGTACTAGCCTGCTTGAGCGCCAGTAAGCTGAAAAATATCTTACAACTCAGCTGCTGCATATTGAAAACTCGAAGTTGTAACCTACAAAAGTGCCGGGATGAACTATCGAGTGTAACCGGAGAGCAGGATTTGAAACAGGACACAGCCTATGCTCGCTTGAAGCGAGTATTTCAGACGGGCTTGATTGATCCGGTACTCAAGGTGATCTTTCTGCTCATTCTGTACCTGCTTAATCCAAAGGGACGAGCGCTACTGGTAGTGGATCGGACAGATTTTCAGATTGGGGGTCACTTCTGGGCCAATTTACTAGTCTTTGGCCTGGTGTGGAAGGGTGTTTTCATCCCCATAGTATGGCGCGATCTGGGCCAGCGTGGTAATTCCTCACAACAGGATCGGGTCCAGTTACTGGATCGCTTGTTGGCCTGGTGGAAAGCTTCTGGTTTGGACCTGCCACTGCTTTGTCTGACGGCTGATCGAGAATTTACCGGTCAAGACTGGCTGATGGACTTGGAACAAAGAGGGTTGGATTATGTGATCCGCATCAAAAGTAATTTGCGTTTCCAGGTATGGCATAACGGGCAACTCAAAGATCA
>JAGQXH010001015.1 GCA_020436695.1 Lewinella sp.
ATTGCGGGATCAGCAGCATGAGTTTGAGTCAAACCATTTTCAACTGCGCCGACCTGGGGCCTAACACCGTGGTACTGACCGTGAGCGATGCCTCCGGCAATACATCAACCTGTAGAGCGATAGTAAAGGTAGTAGATCCGCTGGTGCCTGCCATCAGTTGCAAGTCCAACATCAATGTTGTGCTGGATGCAGCCGGCCAGGCTACTTTATTGCCGGCCGATCTGATCACCTCGGCTTCCGATAATTGTACACCCACGGAGCAGCTTCGACTACAACTGATCTACGATGCCGGATATGAAGACTTTCAGTGGGTGAATAGCCTGGACCTGGACTGTGATGATGTGGGTGTCATGACCCTGGGGGTAATGGCTTTCGATGCCCAGGGAAACGATTCCGATCCCTGTGAGGTGGAGATCGTCGTGCAGGATACCCAGGCACCGACGCTAAGCTGCCCAGCCGATATCACAACGGTCAACGACCCCGGGCAATGCAGCGTGCTGATCGAAGATCTTCCTGCACCAGGATCCAGCGATAATTGTGGTGTGGAACTGATGCACGAGATCTCCTACAACGGAGCCGATGAATACCCGGCTTATGAGACATCGGCGGAGAGCGGTATCCTGCAGGAACGCACTTTTGAGGTAGGGATCACCACCATTGTTTACACTGCATTTGACCCTTCAGGTAATGATGTAGACTGTAATTTCACCGTCACGGTAGAAGATAATGAAAACCCGAAAACCCGGTGTCAGAACCTAACGGTATCGCTGGATGAAAGCGGCCGGGCCCTGCTTACGACCAGCATGGTGGATATGGGTACGACCGATAATTGTACTAGTTCACTTGCTCTGAGTTTCAACCCGGATGCGCCGAAAAGCGAACAGTACTTCGGCTGTGATCAGTTGGGCAACCACATCGTGCCGCTAATCGCTACGGACGCCAGTGGAAATCAGGGGCTTTGTATTGCAGTAATTACCGTCAGTGATGCCGGTGGTTACTGCCGGGACTGTGAACCTGATCTGTTGCTGGAAGGCATCATTGCAGGCGGAGTCCACCGGGCCGCCGGGCAGATAGAAGCCAGAGGTACGGTAGCAGCGGGCACGAGCGTCGGCTTGCTGGCTGGGGAGGTCATCCGTCTGACACCCGGTTTTGAGGCCGAAGCAGGCAGCGTCTTCACCGCACGCATCGCGGCATGCGAACCAATCGCCAATAATGCCGCCGCTTCCACTCACGAAGTCATACAGATCGCGGCAGATCATACCAATGGCCCCGGTGAACTACGGATATACCCCAATCCTTTCCGGGATCGCTTTACACTCCTTTACGAATTGATGGAAGAAGCAGAAGTAGAGATCCGGCTGGTCAGCATAGATGGGCGCATCAAACAGCAATTGCAGCGTCCGCAACTCCAGCCCTCAGGTACCCATCAACTGGAGTGGAACAGTCCGGACCAGCCGGCCGGGATCTATTTTATTCAGTTGCGGCGGGGAAATATCTGGAGCAGTCAAAAATTAGTAAAAATGAGATAGTGTGAGGTAGGGCATATCCTATCATTATGCTATGTCGCTATGCCAAAATATCAAAAAATGAGGTTTTCCAAAAGGCAGCTTCTTTTCGGAGGAGTGGCCTTTTTTCTTCCCACTGCTGTATTTGATCGGCAGCACGATAGTTTCACTCTTTCAACATCCCTGAAGAATAATGGCTAACAATCCGGAAATTCGACCAAACAACTGGTTTGGTTGTTTCCTTTATCTGTTACCCATACGGGCACATAGTTAGGTACCCAGATCTGAATAATCTAGTGCCTTGGCACTAAGTTCTACCCCCCCAAGCCTCGTTCTTTCACCGCTTTGGATAAATAGTTAATATCAGCTAGACTGCCCAGCCATAATAGTCATTCAACCATTTGCGCCTCAAGCATCCACCGTCCAACTCGCTCCTTCCTTACCATCCTTGACCTGAATACCCAGTTCTTTGAGCGAATCCCGGATCAGGTCTGAAGTGGCCCAATCTTTATTGGCGCGGGCTTCCTGTCGAATATTGAGGATGACATTCATCAATCCGCCCATCATGTCCTTTCCATGCTCACCACCTTCTGCCGAATCATCTTTCAGGCCGAAGATATCGAAGATGAAC
>JAGQXH010001016.1 GCA_020436695.1 Lewinella sp.
CGGAGATCAGACATTATCCGGATATAGAGTTGGAATAAAACAGATCAACGAGATGATCGAAAAACAGGTCGGTTCGGCAAAATTGACGCTGAAACGGGCAACCAGGAATATGCTGGTTTTGAGGTAGTAGGAGAATTGAAACGAGATAGGATGTGTGTCATCACAAATATTTTGATGACGATATAAAGATTTGAAGATCAATATTCAATGAGCCATTGCCGGTTGCCGGTTAGTCAGTTGACTAACGGGTAGCTGGCGACCGGCTTTCCCAATGTACTTTACGACTGGAAATTGACATTTCAGAGGCGGCTGGTTGTTCTTTTGAAAAACAAACCTTCAGATTGGCGCCTTTACCTTACCTTTACTGCGGCCGCCAGATTATTGAAACCTGAAACGACTCTGACCTGTTTATGTCTACCAAATATTACTTGCTGGGTATTTACACCAGTGTACTGCTTACTGCCTGTGCTGACCTTCCCCAAAAGTATACCTCATTCGATGACTATCCGGTTTATTCCGGAAATGACCTGGGCGTGACCTATAGCCCGGAGGAAACCCGGTTTCGGCTGTGGTCTCCGGCGGTAGAAGCCGCCCGGGTACATTTATACGACAAAGATCTGGGAGGCGATCTGTTGCAAACACTTGATTTGAAGCCTGATGAAGCCGGTACCTGGGCAGCGGTGCTGGATGGGGATCAGGCCGGGAAATACTATACCTTTCAGGTGCGGGATAGGGGAGTGTGGCTGGAAGAAAAGCCCGATCCTTACGCCCAAGCGGTGGGGACAAACGGGAAAAGAGGGATGATAATTGATCTCACTTCCACTAATCCGCAAGAATGGGAAAAAGATCAGCGGGTTACACTGGCGCAGCCCACCGATGCGATCGTCTACGAATTGCATATTCGTGATATGTCCATCGACGAGCACTCGGGCATCCGCCACAAGGGAAAGTATCTGGGATTAGCGGAGATTAGTACTACAGGCCCGGGAGGAGTAGCAACCGGCCTTGAGCACATTAAAGAAATGGGCGTTACCCACGTCCATATCCTGCCCGCTTTTGATTTCCGTTCGCTGGATGAAAGGACTCCGGAAACTGACCGGTACAATTGGGGCTATGATCCGGAAAACTACAACGTCCCGGAAGGAAGTTACAGCACTGATCCGGCGGATGGCGCCGTGCGTATCCGGGAATTCAAACAGATGGTACAGGCTTTCCACCAACAAGGCATCGGGGTCATCCTGGACGTAGTATACAATCACACCGGAGCCACGGAAACATCGGTCTTTAATCAACTGGTACCCGGCTACTACTATCGACACTGGGATGACGGCAGTTTCTCCAATGCATCTGCCTGCGGTAATGAAACGGCTTCCGAACGGGCTATGGTCCGGCAATATATTGTCGAGTCGGTCAAATATTGGGCCGAAGAATACCACCTGGACGGCTTCCGTTTCGATCTGATGGGCATCCACGATATTGAGACCATGAATGCTATTCGGGAAGCATTGCATGGCATTGATCCCTCAATCCTTATCTACGGGGAAGGTTGGACTGCCGGTGATAGTCCACTGCCTTACGAAGAGCGGGCTTTAAAACGCTTCGCCTCCCGACTCAATGGGGTAGCCGTTTTTAGTGATAATATCCGGGATGGGCTCAAAGGGCATGTTTTTACTCCGGATGATCGCGGTTTCGCCAGTGGCAAGGCTGGATTGAAAGAAACCATCAAATTCGGTATCGTCGCCTCCACCGAGCATCCACAGGTAGATTATAAACAGGTACAATGGCTGGACGAACCCAAACCCTGGGCAGCGGCTCCGAATGAGACCATGACCTATGTTTCCTGCCATGACAATCATACCCTTTGGGACCGCCTCAGCCTATCCTGTCCACAAACTAACGAAACTGACCGCATTCGCATGCAAAAACTGGCGGCGGCGACGGTTCTTACTTCACAGGGTATTTCCTTTTTACACGCCGGAGTAGAAATGTTGCGTACCAAAAAGGGCATAGAGAATTCTTATGAATCACCTGACTCGATCAACCAGATGGATTGGGCACGTAAACTCCGCTATCAGCCGGTGGTGAATTATTTCCGGGATCTCATTGCAATGCGAAAGACGCACCCTGCTTTCCG
>JAGQXH010001017.1 GCA_020436695.1 Lewinella sp.
CGCATTGGATTCCGTACCATTGAGGTGCAGGACGGGCAGGTAGTGCTCAACGGAACTCCTATATTTCTGAAGGGGATTTCTATCCACGAAGAGGCCATTGGTGCCCACGGTCGGGCTTCCAGCGAGCAGGAAGCACGCGAGTTACTGGCCTATGCCAAAGAACTGAATTGCAACTACGTGCGCCTGGCGCATTATACCCACAACGAGAATATAGTACGGGTAGCCGATGAAATGGGCCTGCTGGTATGGGCGGAGATCCCGGTTTACTGGAGTGTGAACTTTGCCAGTGAAGCGGTATTAGAAATGGCCAAAGCCCGGATGTCGGAAATGATCAGCCGCGATCAGAATCGGGCCAGTATCATTTTTTGGAGTCTGGGTAATGAAACACCGTTATCCGACGCCCGAAACGCTTTCTTCGCAAAACTGAATACGCACGTCAAATCCCTGGATGATACCCGTCTGACCACAGCGGCCATGATCTTCGGCGGGGAGGAAATCCAGAAGATGGCAAGGGATAATTTTTTTCCCACCATGGCCGGCAAAGAATTTGATACCTGGGATATTGAGATCGAAGACCCACTGGCCGCCATTGTGGATGTAGCCGCCATCAATCAGTACTTCGGATGGTATTACTCCGGTTTTCTGGCGGAAGCCTCAAAAATTCCAGCCGACAAAGCCCGCCGGACCATGCTGGAAAATATACATAAGATCCGCTTCCACCTGCCGGAAAACAAACCTTTTGTATTCAGCGAACTGGGAGCCGGCGCCAAACGCGGAAAATCCGGCCGGGAAGAAGATCTGGTTGTCTATTCCGAAGAATACCAGGCGTTGGTTTATCGCAAGCAGATCGAACTGGCGAAAAACCAACACGGCCTCGTCGGCATGTCTCCCTGGATTCTTAAAGATTTTCGTTCGGCCATGCGCCTGTATCAGGGCGTACAGGATTACTGGAATCTGAAGGGACTCATTACTGATAATGGTGAGCGGAAGAAAGCCTTCTTTGTGTTACAGGATTTTTACGGATCAGTACAACCCAGTACCGAGCACCCAGCGTCGAATACCCATCGTTAGCACCTATTTATTGGTTAAAGTCCAAGATGGCTCACATTTCGGTTCAGCTCATTTCTAGACTTGTCTCCCCCCTCGGGGATAGGGGCGTTCAGTTCTGAATAAAACGCCTCTTCGCGCCCCTTGATCCCCTAAAGGGGAAATTCATTCGTCACTGACAATCAATCGGTTAGAGTTGCGGACGGAAGCTCCCCTTCAGGGGCTGGGGGCGCGAAAGGGGTAGAACTGAACAGCCCTGCCCCTCGGGGGAGATGCCAAAGGCAGAGGGGGCTTACCCCTCCTGAATAGCATCCACCGGATTGGCGTTAGCAGCTTTTACAGTTTTCACCGAAATAGTCAGCAATGCCAATCCGGTAGTCAATAGCAGCGCCAGTACGAACACCTGCCAACCCATGCTGATGTGATAGGCAAAATCATTCAGCCAGCCGTGCATAAAGTAATACGCCAGGGGGCCGGCGATCACAAAAGAAAGGAGGATGAGTCGTGTAAATTCATTGGTGATCAGCATTGTCAGCCCTGCGGTACTGGCCCCGAGCACCTTCCTGATGCCGATCTCCTTCCGGCGCTTATCCAGTTGGTAGGATAGCAGCCCGAAAAGCCCCAGGCAGGAGATCAGGATGCTCAGAAAAGCAAAAGCCTTGACCATGGTGAGCAGACGATCTTCATTGGCATACATTTCGCCGATATCCTGAGCCACCGTAAAATGATTGAACGGGCGTGAGGGATCGAGAATATCCCATTTTTCATTCAGAAAAGCCAGCGTCTCTGAAAAACCTTCCTCATCTACCCGCAGGGTAAGATAACGATGAGCGGCATTGGACGGCACCCGGTGGAAATGGATGATCGGATCGATCTCCGACCGCATGGTCTCGTAATTAAAATCCCGGATCATACCTACCACTTTGATCCGGTTGGAGCCGATCAACAGATTCTTATTCTCAATATCGTTCCAGCCGAAAGCCCGCATGGCGGCCTCATTGATGATGGCCGATTCCCGTTGATCTCCCTCCGAATCCGGCAGGAAACCGGGACCCTGCAATAACTCGATCTCATAGCAGTCAAA
>JAGQXH010001018.1 GCA_020436695.1 Lewinella sp.
ATGCTGTGATGCTGCAATGCTGTGATGGGTGATGATACTAGTCTGTTGGAAAAGCGTACTCGTGATTCATGCATTGAACGTGTTCAGGTTTTCGTGTGCTTAGGTACTCAGCTATCAGGTCTATTACTGAAGAATGAGCATTTTGTTCGCATAACGGGAGGATACCTATCTCCTGGTCTCCTTAACCTAAATGTCTAAACATCTCTCCCTCACCTTACTAAGCCCGGGCACACTTACCAAAAATCTTAGTACCAGCATTCATCACAACATTACAGAATTATAGAATTATAACATCAAAACTTAGCGCCTAAGACGTACGGCAGCATCTTCCGCCAGCTGGGCCAGTCGTGCGGGATGTCATGTCCCCAGATATCCAGGTCGTGCATAATGCCTTTGGAGTGCAGTACTGCCGAAAAGCGTCGGCTCGCATCCGGATCTTCCCACTCTCCCTGGCCGGTGAGAATGTGAATATGCCAGTTCCTTCTGATCTGCTCCAGCACGTAATGATCGTTCAGATTGGGCATATATTGCATGGGGGAATTGAAGTATACATCCGTATCGTGATAGCCGCGGGTGTAGTGTGATAACTCATAATCTCCACTCATCGAGATCACCCCATTGATCTCATCCGGACGACGCAGGAAAAGGTTCATAGCGTGCAGTGCGCCGAAAGATGCCCCACAGGTGTAGACCGGCGTATCCCAACTGGTCATATTTTTGATGAAGGGCAGTACCTCCTCAAAAACATAACCGTTGAACTGCTGATGACGGATGCTCTTATCTCGTGGATGCATATGATAATTCATCCAGCTTTCCGTGTTGATGCTGTTAATAGAAAACACCTTGCATTTGCCCGCATCGATGAAGGGTGCAATAGCGTCGATCAACTGAAAACGCTCATACTCCAGAAAGTCAGCCGCTGCCGTAGGAATGAGCAGCAGGGAAAAGCCGTAGTGTCCGTAAACGGCAATATCCATATGTTTATTCAGCCGGGGACTGTGCCAGCCGTGTATTTCTCTTCTCATGAAACCCAAAATTGTTAGAATACTAGTCTTTGCCGGCAAAGATAGAGCGGGTTTTTAAATAATGGGTGTGGTTGATGGTAAAAAAGCATGGGGTGGCATGGTAATTTGTAATAGCCCAAATTGGATCTGACAGCTTGGATCTATTTGAACGGATTTGATTTGACCGTTAAACCCCAGAACGTTGGTAATAGAAATCCGGCTAAAGAGTTTAGAAAACTTGTGGGAATGCGTTTTTTAGTCCTTCTTTTAGATGCCAGCGGGCAAGCGGAGCGGAGCGCAACCGGGTGGACGTCATTGGCGCAGGGCGCTTGCCCGATGGTACGCCATGTGGAGCGTAGCGACGTATGGCGTACCATCGTTGCGCTACAAAGACTATCGCGATGCTAATCTCAATAAGGTGATGACTTTGTCGGCTACTGAATTTGTACGTAGACTCAGCCTGCACTTACTGCCCAAAGGATTTTGCCGTATCCGACATTACGGTATCCTGGCCGCAGCCTGGAAGCCAAGAGTATTCCCTCAAGCCGGCCAACAAAAAGCAACTAACTGGCAGGGCTTTTGGGAAAGTAAAGGACTGATGGTAAATCGCTGTCCGCAGTGCAATAACGGAACTTTAGTCTTGCTATCAACCCTCGATCCGGACCGGGGACCGCCCGGCACGGTTAGCTTGGTCACTAGCATTACTCAATAACCTTAATTGGATGTTTTGCCTCGGCAAAGCCTGGGTATGCTTTGCCACTCCAATTAAAAACAGGCCTGGATGGCCGTAAAGCCCTCTAATAATGAGAACAGCATCCTGATTGGGTTAGCTCCCTCTTCACTTTCTGCTATATCGGAACTGGCGCAACCATCTTCCAAGATTTAATTCCAACAAATTTTATTTGCTTTTTCCTAACTGTTTCGGTGGGCGACTCCCCCGACACTACGTGTGCGGGGCAGGCTGTTCAACATAACCTTCAATCTCGGTCGTGCCGACCGATTGAAGGCTTATTTATTGGCAGCTGGCATTTTATCATTTTGTATGTGTTTGTCAAATTTTATATCCGACCTTTTGCCGAATAAAATAAAAACTATCAGACCAACAATAAATGTGGCAAGTGCCA
>JAGQXH010001019.1 GCA_020436695.1 Lewinella sp.
GATGTTTGGTCTCTTCAATTACCGCAGCGGGGAATTCCAAATCAAAGCCGTTCTTGATCAGAATGGACTTCATCTCAATATCGTGGCTGCCGGCGGCTCCCAGTACTGCGGTGATCTCCCCTACCGGTTGTTTGTAGCGGGGATGTTCCCACTCGGTAATGGTAACCACTACCTTATCATCGTGCTGCGCATCGCGTATATCCTTATTGGCTACCCGGATCTCAATGGGCACGGCCGAATCCGTAACTACCACGGCATGGCGGGCAAAGCGTTGCAATGTACCCAGAAAGCTGGATCGTGCCCGCTCCACTACCCGGATCACTTCCCCTTCCAGTTTATGCCGGCCGCGTGGACGCCAGGTACGTAGGTCCACCAGGTCACCGTGCAGGGCACCGTTTACATATTTGGCGGAGACATGTACATCATGTTCCAGGTCATCTACCAGAATATAGGCGTCGCCACTACGAGTCATATCCACTTTGCCCTGATAGGTCTTGCGATCGCCCTGATCTCCGCTTTGGGCGGGCAATTGCGCTGCATTGATGCGGTATAGGTAATCATCTACCCGGATCAATGCGCCCGATTCGGCCAGCTGATCCAAGGCATATTGTACGGAATCCTTATTATTATCAATCTTTAATTTCTTAATGATCTGACGAGGATTGAATTGCTTTTTGGAGTGGTATCGGAAGAATTTCAGTAATTCGCTTTGCAGTTGTCGGGTGCTTAGTTTGTTTCCTTTAAGTTTTTTCTTCTTCTTTTTTGTCATTAATTCTGTGTTCTAATATTTTTGATTTAAACCTTGCTCGTACCGGATAAGTTTCCTGACATCCGGTAATTTTAGATATCGTCGGAAAAAATAAAAAAATATTCTATTGTAATCTACTGATCATCAATTATTTAAAAAAAACGCTAACTTCAGCGTGCAATAATCCAACCGGCAGTCCGTTTTTAATTCCGAAAGTCAAGCAAAAGGTTACTCAGACCGTTTCCGTTAAACACGCTAAGTTAGTTTCTAAATCTTCCCCAATCCATTCCGGGTCGAACGCTTTTCCCCAATTCGTTTCGCTTTTTACGCCCCCCAAACAGATTATTCTTTCACGATTATCTATATGCATGCTTGCATATACTTAAATCCATTTTATCGAAACACGCGTACTTTAATTTCGAACAATCTACTTTTTATAACCAAAATTCCAAACTTATGATGCTGAGAAAAGCATTCGTAATCCCAAGTGCATTCACTTTATTGATGCTGTTGTTCACCTTTTCTGCCTGTGAAAAAGACGATACGACCAGTCCTGGGGCTAAAGGGCAGTTGAGCGTTGAGATCACCGATGCTCCGATCGATGACGCCTCCGTGCAGGGCGTATTCGTAACGGTTGTTGACCTGAAAATAGACGGCGAAAGCATCGAAGGCTTTCAGGCACAAACCATTGATATCAAGGCTTATCAGGAAGGTAATGCGGCATTACTGGTAGATGCTGATGTAGCGGCCAAAACCTATTCAAGCCTTACGCTGGTACTGGATCATGATACCGATGCCAGTGGAAATGCTCCGGGCTGTTATGTATTGACTACCAACGGTACTAAAGAAACGCTGATGGCCGGCGCACAAAACCTGACGGAACTGACGGTCAGCAGAACGGACTTTACCGTGGAAGAAGACCAAATGACCGAAGTAGTAGTTGATTTTGACCTTCGCAAAGCAGTTAAATACGAAAACGACACTTCCTACGATTTTGTTACCGCCAGTGAGCTGGTAGCTGCGCTGCGGATTGTGGCCAAGGCGGAAGCCGGTACGATTGAAGGTGAGGTAGATAATTGGAGTAACCATGCCGATAAGGTGGTCGTCTATGCCTACAAAAAAGGGACTTTCGACGTCAACACGGAAACCACGGCTTCCGGAGACGGCCAACTGACTTTTACCAATGCGGTTACCAGTGCCCAGGCTAAAGCCGACGGCAGCTTCGAGCTTCATTTCCTGGAGGCCGGTGATTATGAGCTTTATTTTGCCGGTTATGATGATACCGATCAGGATGGCAAGTTCGAACTGAAAGGCAGTCTTTCTCTGGAGATCCTGGGTAATGTCGGTCTCGATCTGGGTGCGATCAG
>JAGQXH010000101.1 GCA_020436695.1 Lewinella sp.
GCAAAACGATCTACCTCTGGCTGATGCATGCCGATGAACAGGGCGGGCAGTCGCAACTGGCCTGGTCAACCGACGGCTTGCACAGCCTGGAAATGAGTCCCTGGAAGTTTTCGGAATTCGGCATCTGCTCGATGATCAATTTCGGGCAGGACTACAGGCAGGCACGGGACCGCTACGTTTACAGTATTTCGCATAATGGCCCAAGAGCAGATACCCCAGGCGATGGGTTTATCCTGATGCGAGTGCCGAAAAATAAACTACGAAAAAGAAAAGCCTACCGTTTTTATGCCGGACAAACAACCGACGGACGCGTAAAATGGACAAAAGATATTATCCGACGTGTCCCGGTTTTCGAATATGCCGGCCACTGTCAGCGCTCGGCTATCTGCTACAATCCCGGCCTGGAGCGCTACCTGTGGTGGCAACAGATCCCCAATTTTCAGCATCCGGATAAAGATCTGGGCGATACCCGCTTCGAAGGTGGTTTCGGCCTGTATGAAGCACCGGAACCCTGGGGCCCCTGGCGAACGGTTTATTACACCGAACAATGGGACGTGGGCCCGGGGGAGATGGCCACTTTTCCCGTCAAATGGATGAGCGAGGATGGGAAAACCTGCTGGTTGGTATTCTCCGGAGAGGATGCGTTTTCCGTCCGTAAAGTCGTTTTTGAAGTACAGGAAAGCGGACGGCGGGAAACTTCACCCTTTTAGGTGATTTTGGAGCAAAAAAATTAGGAGGCAACAACGAGGTCACCTCCCAACTTACTTATTACCCAATTAGATCTTTAACGACAGCTAATGGGCCTTTGCATGATTAGGCATCAAATTTCTTCGCAAATTAATGTTCCATCGGCTGCGTAAATGACATATATTTTTTCGCTGCTTTGATTCTTCTTCAGATGCACCCGATACCAGGTCGTTTCATCGGTTCGCGTGATCTTCCAGGCATGATCATACATGATCTTATAGCCGTTATAATCAGCCCCGACGGCGGAAACTACTTCACCCGGAAGCGTCTTGGCGTCAAACAAGACGGCAAACTGTAGAAGCTTCCAATCCAGATCGTAATACAGTAAGATATTTTGCGCTCCTTTCTTACCGGTTATCAAATAGACTTCCGTGCCGTCGCAAAAAGTGCCGGGTAAGACGGTAAAATCAAAATCCGGGTAATTGTCGTCGAGGTAGTCCAGGACGTCCGTTGGTAGATTGTCAATAGGAATGAACCCGCCATCTTCGTTTTTGTCTTCGTTTTCTTCATACTCGTCCTCCTCTTCATCATAGTCATTATCGTCACCACTACACTTCGCGTCTGGGTTCAGCAGCACCCGGATCACCGGCTTCAGTATGTATTTGCCGTTGCCGGTTTGGTGCAAAGAGGCCTCGGCATCAAAATCCAGGATGAGATCGTATACGTCTTCGGTGGCGCTTAAATCCAGACATACTTTGATCTTCAGGCCGCTCTGGCTGCCGGATGGGACCTTCAGTTCGTAAGCAACCCCATCGTCAACCACACTGTTTTCACTACCTAATACCAGACGGATCTCTCTGATCTCGGTGAAAGGGAGATCCGTTGCACTGGCGATCAGCGTATCCAATCCGTTCTGATAATCGAGCAGGTTATAAATACCTGCTTTGGTGCCCAACGGTAGTTCCGCAAATCCGTTGGGGCCTTTAAGGATGACTTGCTTCAGATCTATATTCACTTCCTCCAGATCGACCGGGTCGTCGGTGAGGTGAATATTCAGGGTGTTTTGGGATGATGTTGCTATGTCTTCCGGAATGTTTCCCAGAAAATCCGGGTCACAGGAAGTGGCTAAAATTGCCAGTAAAAAAAGTACTACTAATTTTGATCTGTTCATTCTTGATAGCGTGTTTACAATTCTCAAAAGAGTTGAAAAAATGTTCAGCTATCTAATTGGGATTACAGGGATGACCTGTTGTGTACTTAGTTATCGGTGTAATAGTGTTAGGTGTTAAAAAAAATACAGTAAGCACTGAGGGTTATACCTAATGGGGAGTGATGAGTGTGTGTCTGTTCGTTCTTTCCGAAGAAAAAAGGATCCGGGCCCGTTCCCCCCCAGGTTAGGCCCGGGATCCTGTTCATGGGATTAATAATAGGTCGTCGTCCTTAATTGCAAGGATTTTGGATTTGTTATTCGTGTTCTTGTTAAACAATAGAAAAAACTGTTCACGGGATTAAGAATTAGGTCGTCGTCAATTATTTCAGAGATTATGAATTTGTTATTGGGGTTATTGGGATTGTTGTCAAACAAAAGAAAAAAACATGTTCATGGGATTATAATCATTGCCTATTTCACAAAACTTTGCACGTAAATTCTCTTATTGGTCAATACCTTGAAGGTGTATACACCTCTAGGGTATGTGCTGATCGGTAGCTGCTGTCTGGAAGTTTGTCCGTCCAGTCTCAGGCGTCTTAATAATCGGCCGTTGACATCGTACAGCTCTACCAATCGTATTCCTTCCTCCGGATTTTCCAGATCGATCGTGATCTCCCGGCCGCTTACCGGATTGGGGTATACTTTCAGTCCGGTTCTGACAATGGGCACTATCGTAGCCGTCAGGGTGGAATCTACGCTGAATTCCAAGTCTGAGGGAACTACCGGAGAGGTACCCAGGTTGACATCGGCCATTTGAATATCGGAAGCAGTGAGTACGGATTTACCGGTAAAGATCTCTTCAATCACAATGTTGAAAGTGCCGATATCTCCGAAGCCGCTTACCGGTACCCCGTTCTTGCGAACGAGGGCAAACTGGGCGATACCCAGGTCGCGATCATTCTGAAAGAACTGGATCACCTTTTCATCGCCCTGGCCGCTCATCCAGGTATCTGCCAGAACGTCGAGCCGGAAATCATTGCCTTTATTACCTACGGCATCCGGGTCGTAGATCACCGTAAAGGCGATACCGTAAAAATCAGTGATGGCCTTGTCTTCACTTCCGAGTGAGAGATCTACCATAAGGGTTCCGGCAGGAGCCACTACCGGGTTGTCACTAGCCAGCCCCATTGTAGGGTCCGTTGCCGGATCACCGGGGGTGTATTCATCCGGTACTACCTCGCCGTGTACCTGTCCGAAGTTGTTTTCAATGACGGTCTTATCGTCATCGTCCACATCCCCGTCGCCGTCACAGTCAGCATAAGCATAATTCAAACCGTTGGGAAAATCCTGATCCCAGAGATTAGCCGGCAGGTCTTTCGCCTCCCAATTAGAGGTGGTGTCTGTCCGCTTATCCCCGGTGGCTCCGTTTGCCACCGCCCAGTACAACACGTCAATGTTGTTAACAATACCATTGTTGTTGATGTCTCCCGGCCATACTTGCTGGCCCACAGCGACCGGAATTTGACATAGGATTATAATTGTTGTTAAAAAAATATTCCGCAATGGTGCTGTTGTTTGTAATTGTGATACAAATATAGAGGGCATGATCAGGCGTGACAAATACATTTTTTGTATTTTTTCGGTTTAGGAAATGGTGTTGTTTTTGTAAATTTGGGAGGTGCTGTGTTCGTGTTGAGTTTGTAACTAGCTTATTTAGAGGTGTTTATTGTTTTGATAATTAATTAAAATTTTAATATGAATTAGTGCTTTTTTCGAAAGTAAGAAAAGGAATTTCATGCGATAAACAGAAAAATTTCTGCAATTAAAGAAAAAAGTTCACCGGTTCAACGAGAATTTAAGGTATTTCAGGCGTAGTAAGCGGGTTAAATTTATGAAGAATAGCAAGTTAATTGATCTTCTGCAGTCACTTGATTCGACAGAATTGCGTCAATTCTGTGAATTTGTGGCATCCCCCTACTTTAATAAGAATCAGGATCTGCTGCTTTTGGTAGAGTACCTCGAAGCGCAGGCTCCCGAATTCCGGGAAGATAAGGTTCGAAAGGAGACGGTGTTTAAGACCATTTTCCCCGGGGAGCCTTTCGATAAGAGAACGCTGGCCTATCTGATGAATTATCTGCTTAAGCTGGGAGAGCGTTTTCTGGCTCTGCAAAATTATGAGAAAGAGGATATGCTCATGAACTGTCATATTCTGGATCAGTATGTGGAACGGAAACTGGATAAGCACTATAACTACCTGTTTAATAAAGCGCAGCAGACCCTGGAAGAGAAAGAGGAATGGGACGGCACCGAATTTTATTACAAGTATCTGGCCTCGCAGGTAGCTACCAAACATTTCTACAGCAAGCAGGTGCGCAAATTTGATCCCAGCCTGCAGTCGGTCTGTGATGAACTGGACGAATTCTACTTTTTCCACAAACTCAAGTACAGTTGCGAGATGCTCAGCCGGCAGACCATGCTTAAGGCGGATTATCATCTTAACTTTGTGGAAGAGGTCAAAAACTACCTGCTGCAGCAGCCTTCGATTGCTCCATTGACGGAGATCTATCTGTATATTTATCTGTCCTATTCTTTTCCGGATGAAGAGCAGTATTTTGAAAAACTGATGGGACTGATTGACCAGCATGCCCAGACCATCGGGCGAAGGACCCGGCGGGAAATCTACCTGTACGCTATTAATTATTGTGCGCCGAAAACCCGGAAAGGTATTGAAAAGTACTTCCGGATCGTGGTTGACCTGTACGTTAAGGGCATCGAGAACAAATCGCTGTTTGATGGTATCTATTTATCCCATTGGACATACACCAATGTGGTGCGTCTGGCACTCCGCATTCAGCGTCACGCATGGGTGGAAGTATTCATCAAAGAGCATGTCAACAGTCTGGTGCCGGCCGTGCGGGAAGATGCCGGACATTATAACCTGGCGGAATTGTACTTCCACAAAGGTAACTACGATCAGGTGCTTACTCACCTGAATCAGCTGCACTTCTCCGATCTTCATTACCATCTCGGTTCCCGCGTGATCTTATTGAAAACCTATTTTGAAATGGACGCCGACGAGTCATTACTTTCCCTGCTGGCTGCCTTCAGTGTTTATCTGCGGCGGAACAAGGATATCTCACTCGCTATCAAAAAGAACTACCTCAATTTTTGTTATTTGCTCAATCAGGTGATGCGTCGAAATCTGAAGAAATGGGAAATACTGGGCGACAACATCCGGCAGATGCATCCCCTGGCGGAACGGGGGTGGCTGTTGCAGGTATGGGAAAGAACTAAGCCGCGTTGATGGAGTAAGTGCTGGTAATGATGATGGATGAGTGCTACGAGAGTACCCTTGTAAGTATCTTAAATAACATGTCCCTATTCCATTGCTTCATTGTTTCATTGACAGGACAGCCATGAAGCCATGTAGCAATGATTAGGTTGTTGGATAATACAGTCTTTCGTTATTGTTGATAAGATAGGGAGCAGGAGTTTCCTTATAATTTCATCCACTTTTTACTCCAAACCCTGCCGCGCCGGTCAATAAAACGGATCAGATATTGCTGGCTGGGAAATGCATCGATATTAACCCGCCAGGAAGACCGGGTGATCTTTTTTTGGGCGTACACCCTGCCGAGCATATCCACGATCGAGTATTCTGTGGGGCCGTTTTCAAGTACACTGATCTCCAGAAAGTGGTGAGCCGGGTTGGGGCTTAGGCGGATCTGTCGGTCAATGTCCGGTGAGTAGTTGGCTGAGACCTCCGTGGTCAGTTGAACATCCGGTGACACTGAGATGATGCCGTCCGTTGTACTTCCTTCCAGGACATACAGCGTTGAATTTGCTTCGACATTGAACAGGCGGTCGATATGCCCGGTAGGCCATCGGACAATGACCGAATCGGCCTGATCGGCAGTACCCAGACCGATGATCTCCGTTTCCGAGTTCTGACCCAGGAAGCCAATCCCACAGTGACGGTAGCGCATCTGGTAATGACCGGCTGTATAGATATCTATCCGGGCTCCGATCGCATCCCGATTACTTAGCGTGCCCTCCAGCCCGATCTTCAGCCAATTTAAGGTATCTCCACTGTTCTGCCACAACTGTACTGCAAAAGGATAATTATTCTGCACGAGGATATCGGGAAAGCCGTTCTGGTCAAAATCTCCGATCGCATTGCAGTAGCTGGAAGTGGTATCGCCCTGAAAACCGGCATCCGGAATGATGAATTGGCCATTGCCCTCATTCGTAAAGAACCGGCTCGACACCTGTTCGGTACCCGGGTAGGAACCACTGGCATAAAGGTCCAGATCGCCGTCGTTATCAGCATCCAGAAAATTGGAGCCCCAGCCATTGCCGTAAAATCCTACGCCCGACGGGCCGGCGATTTCCTCAAAGCCTAACGGCCAGAACCCGGGGCCGTTGAAGATGCCCAGATTGTGAAACAGACCGTTGCCGATGGGCGTATTGGAGACGTACACATCCTGCCAGCCGTCATTATCGTAATCGCCCACGGCCACACACATGGCGTTCATCCGTTTGTTAGCTGCCGTAGCGATGCTTAGATCGGAAAAAGTACCGTCGCCGTTGTTGACCAGCAGGGTGTTTTCGGTCAGTTTATCATTGGCCGTATAAATGTCCGGCCACTGGTCATTATTGACATCAAAAAACGCAGAGCAGAAAGGGATCTTTCCCTGATCGGCGACATTGGCCTCCCAGGTGATCTCCCGGAAGCTACCGTCGGCATTATTTTTAAAGAGGCGGTTCTGGTTGTTACTGTCGTAGATGGATGCTTTGCGGTTACTGTAGTAGAGATCGAGCCAACCGTCGCGGTCCACATCCCCCCAGCAGGCACCGTAGGAAAACTGTTCCTCGAGCGGCAGGCCGCAGCGTTCGGTAATATCCTCGAAGATCAGGGTGCCCGTTTGCTTGTACAGGCGGTTGATGCCGTTGAAGGTGCAGACGTACAGGTCCTTATCCCCGTCATTGTCAAAATCTACCCATAGTACCTGCTTGGCTTCTTCCGTATGATCTACCAGGGACGAGAGTTTTTCAAATTGTCCGCCATTATTCCGGTAAAACTCGATGGGTTTTCCTGCTTCCGTAGCTAAGGTAATGTCATCGAAGCCATCACCGTCAAAATCGCAGAAACTCACTCCATTACCGATGGTATTGGTTTGCTTGGTGTAATCGAGCCCGACCCCGGCCGCAGCGTCGGCAAAATAGAGCTGACCATGAAGTAGAGAAGAGATCAGGAGTAGTGGAACCGTAGATAAAAGTAGTCTCATTGCGTGCTGTTTCCACAGCCGGGTCCGCCAAAGCTCTGGAAATTTTGCGGGACGACAAAATGAGATGGTCGAGCGGGAAATATTTTCGGCAAAGATCGGACACAATGAATATCAGCGGATGGATTTGAAAACGGTGAATAGAGTAGATTGGAAGTCATGAAGAAGAGTGAAAAAAGTCACCATTCTTACGCTTGAAAAGGCTTATTCTTCTCAAAAGATATTCAGCGGAATGAACAACTCCTCAATAAGCATATTGGTCATCGGAGGCTACGGCGGTGTAGGGAAAATATTGGTGGAAAGTTTGGTGAGATACCTCGGATGCGAAGTTGTTATCGGTGGCCGTAGCCCGGAAAAAGGAGCTATTCTGCGGGATAAACTCCTGGAAAAGTATGCTTACGCACAGATACGGGTATGCCGGTTAGACGCCACTGAGCGTTCTTCTCTACTGGCTGGTTTCTCCGGGATCGACCTGGCCATTGTTGCGGCCACCATTCCTGATCATATGACCACAGTGGCTGAAGCAGCATTGGAAGCCGGCGTGGACCTTATGGATATTCTGCTTAGAGGGGATGTGGTAGATCAATTGGCTGCGTTCCGGGAAGAGCTTCGGCAAAAAGGCCGGCGATTTATTACCCAATGCGGATTTCATCCCGGCTTGTGTGCGCCGATGATCCGATTGGCCGCACCCTATTTTGATGATTACCGGGAGGCACGTGTTTTCATGGCCATGGACGCTATCTTTGAACAACCAGAGTCTGCCCGGGAGCTTTTCTACGAGGTGATCAGTCCCGGAGGAAGGATACTGGAGAATGGAATGTGGAGAAAGGCCGGTTACAAAGATGCTCTGGATATGAAGTTTCTCTATTATTTCGGACAAAAAAGCTGTTATCCCTTGCAAATGAAAGAGATCTATAATTTGGACAGAGGTCTGGGACTACAGCAAGCCGGGGTATACGCTGCCGGATTCGACCGTTACATCGATAATTTTATTTTCCCGCTGGCAATCATGCTGGGCTGGTTCGGTAAAAAGTTCAGCGAGCGTATCTGCACTCAGCTTTTTTTCAATCACATTAAAGACAATCTGGGGAAAAAGCCCAGAGTAGAGATGGTATTGAAAGCCAAGGGGCTTAAAGAAAGGGAGGAACGAGAAGTAGACTTTACCTTACTGTCTGATGATGGTTTCAGGCTGACGGCTCTACCCGTGGTAGCTTTGCTGAAACAGTATTCAGACGGGCTGATCCGGGATCCGGGTTTACATCTAATGGGGGAAGTAGTGCAAGAGGAACGCTTGTTCCGGGACCTGAAGGAAATGGGTGTGGTGGTGCAATCGGATGTGCGCTGACTGTAGTGTTGTTTCAATTTAATGGCTCAAACCCGATATTGAAAATTGGACATATTCCGTATCTTTCGAGGCCTGGTTAACCTTAGCTCCACTTTTATTTAGCTTTGAGTAAAAAAGAATGATCCTATGATTTCTTTTAAAAAAACGATCCTACCCATTCTTTTGGCAACAATATGGATTAGTGTCTCCGAATTTGTTAGAAATGAATTGCTGCTGAAAACCTACTGGGTGGAACACTACGAGAAATTGGGACTGGTTTTCCCCTCAGAACCGGTTAACGGTGCAGTGTGGGGATTGTGGTCACTGTTATTTGCTGTCGCTATTTTCATCATTGCTAAGCAATTCACGCTGATCCAAACAAGCCTGCTGGCCTGGTTGGTGGGGTTTGTGCTGATGTGGGTCGTTCTCGGTAATATGGGGGTGCTACCTTATAAGTTGCTCATTGCTGCCGTTCCCTTAAGTTTGCTGGAGGCTTACTTTGCTGCTTTCATTATTTTTAAGCTTAGAAGTTGAGTGACAACTGAAATCATAAGAAATTTGATCTGCGCCAATACGGGAGTAACCAATGCTGGAAAGAATAACAGAAAAGATCTATCCCATATCCAGAACCTCGCTTCAGGCATTGGAAAGCCTGATCGAAGTGGAAATTTTTGAGAAGAGAGCGACCTTCGTCCGGGCTGGTAAACCCAATGATAAAGAGTATTTCGTATTGGATGGCGTTTGCCGAAGTTATCTGCTCAATCCTAAAGGGGAGGAGATCACCATTTCTTTTTATACGGCTGATTCGGTATTGGCGCCGCACCTCACCCGTACCCGGGCCGGTATTTCACGACTCAACTATCAGGCGCTGGCTCCTTTAAAAGTAGCTTCCATTGCCGCCGCTGCCTTTGATCAATTGCGGATTGATAATGCCGAGATCCGCAATTTCGCCCAGGTGGTGTTACAAAATGAGCTGTACCGTAAAGTTGAAAAGGAAATCGGCCTGGCATCGCTCACTGCCAAAGACCGCTTGCTGGAGTTTAGGGCTGCATTTCCCATGCTGGAGAACATCGTACCGCATCCCGATATTGCTTCCTACCTGGGCATTACCAATATCTCACTCAGCCGTTTGCGGAAAGAATTGAAGAAATAGCACGCATTTTATCATTTGTTAATGCAAGAGTTTTCTTCTACGGGCAATTTTGGAGTATCAATTCAACCCAAAGCTGTCTCAATCATGACTACTTACAACTTGGTCGAATCCTTAGTAAAAGCCACCTTAACTACATCCCGACAGTATATGGTACCCAATGGTACACTGTCTCTGCACGTCACCGTTCATCCGTTGGAAAATGCCGAAACCGTTATCCTGCTACATGGTGGCCCCGGGGTGCCTGATCCTGTGTTAGAGGTCGCTGCCATATTGAATGAAAAATTCCAGGTGATCACTTTTGAGCAAAGGGGAACGGGAAGTTCCACCGGGCCAATGGTTTCGTATACTATGGAGGATTACATTTCCGATATCGATGCCATTGCCCGGTACTTTCAATTGGATGACTTTCACCTGTTCGGACATTCCTGGGGAGGACTCTACGCCCAGATCTACGCCAGGGAAAATCCGGATAGGATCAGGAGTTTATTCCTGTGTAGTCCCAGTTCGGGAACAAATGAGGATTGGAAACGCACAGAAAAGGAGGTCATGCAGTTTAACCGAAAAACAGCAACCAGCTGGGAATGGATACAGATGGGGTGGTATTCTTTGCTGGGGGCATTGGGTTCTGACCGGGCCTATCAAAAGCTTTTTAAACAGGTACTGACTAATTATCATAAAAGACACGGGGCAATCAGGATCCATGACGCGCAGTTGAATGGCGTACGGGCCCAACCCATCAATCACACTAGGAAATATATTATCTCCTACCCGTCACTGCCGAAAATGCCTGAGCCTCCATTCCCGGTCGCTATTACTTACGGAGACGATGATATATACGGAACAAGCAGACAGGCAGTGATCGATCGCTATCCTACCGCAGAGCTCATGATGATTTCGGGAAGCGGGCATATTCCCTGGTTACATCAGCCTCAACAATTCTGTGAGATACTCCATTCATTCTATTTCGATGATCAATCTGGGCAAAGTGGAGATCGAAACTGCCAGTCTCCTGCTATATCCCAGGATCATCTGCCGCAAATTGAACGTATCTTGGATCGAGCTATTCAATCCGGCAAAACACCCTCTGCCCAATATTATCTGTTCAATAAAGATCGAGTGATCTACCATTACTGCTCGGGATATACTCAGGTAGGTGAGCAGCAAATCGCCGATCAAAACACTACTTATCATGCCTTTTCCGTAACCAAGACCTTTACGGCTTTGGCGGTATTGCAATTGGTGGAACGAGGCTTGATCAGCCTGGATGTGGCGGTAGATCAATATTTGCCGAATTTCCCTTACGGCCCGGTCATCACAGTGCGGCAACTACTCAACCACACGGCGGGTATTCCCAATCCGATCTCTTTAAGCTGGATACATCTTAAGACGGAGCACAAGGATTTTAATGAGCGTCATTTCTTCAGGAATATTTTTAATAAATACGGCAAAGTAAAGTCTGCACCCAATGAGCAATTTGCTTATTCCAATCTGGGCTATGTGCTCCTGGGGCAGCTTATAGCCCAAGTATCCGGCGTACCATATGAACGCTACATTGAGCAAAACATCATAACCACCTTGGGACTGGATGAGCAGGACCTCGGCTTTCAAGTGTTTAATCCCACCCATCACGCCACCGGCTATCAGAAAAAGATCTCCTTTACCAATCTGATCCTTGGCTTTTTTCTGGACAAAGGAAAATTCATGGGCCGGGCCGAAGGTAAATGGCGCCCTTTTCGCCCATATTATCTAAATGGAGCGGCTTACGGTGGTTTGATCGGTAAACCCGGCGCATTTGTCACTTACCTCCAGGCTTTGTTGCAAGCGGATGGCCGTCTACTTGCACCCGAATATCTGGCCATGTTGTTTGAAGAAAACAGGGATAACCACAACCGGCTTACCAGGATGTGCCTTTCCTGGTTTACCGGCACTTTGAAAGGTAACCGCTACTATACCCATGCCGGCGGCGGTGGAGGCTACTACTGCGAGATCCGGCTCTACCCCGAACGGGAATTGGGCAGTGTGATCTTTTTCAATCGTTCCGGAATGAGGGATGAGCGGTATCTGGATCGTTTGGATGGGGGATATTTAGATGAGCATGTTTCCATTGGTTATTAGATGCGGTGTTTGAATATTCGTTGAAGCCGGAGGTAGTACATTTCCGGAAATTTAAGATTGACTAATGTCAGTCGCAGGTTGACTTTCTGAATGATGAGCTGGAATAGAAAGACAACCATCCCCCCCAAAAGTGCATCTCTTTGGAAAAGTTGACTCATGAGAAAGTGCTTTTTGGGGCTTTTTTTGCTACTCAATGCATGCAATCCAAAAGACCCGTTATTTGGCCACTGGCATTTGTATTACCCTGGGAGTAACCGGCTGATCGGTACTATTGATCTCCTCGAGCATGATGTAGTAGTCTTCAACAGATACTCTTTTTACGGACCGCAGCGCAGTTACTGGGATCGCTCAGCGAAATACATTCCGGGAGGTAGAGAATGTGGTTTGCTAAATATGACTTATCAGTTACGAAATGACACCTTATATATTGAACAAACGTCGCTGGGCAGCCAGTTAGTAGCAACAAAATGTGAAGGGAGGTGCTGTGATCGGCAGGCAGAATTCTTTAATTTGCTGGATATGGAGATCGACCTGCCGGTGCTGGATAGTAATTACAATGGTATCATTGAGTATGAACGGCATTTGTTTGATCAGTCCATTTCCTTGGGGGATACCAGGTTTTTAGGGTACAATGGTTACAACTCCGGCAAAAGACGATTGAAGATCGGCGGCAAATTTGCCACTACGAGAGACTTCCCATTCATGGAGGAATTGTCAAGGATAAGATTTGGACAGGATGGCAGTAAAAGAATGCGATACCTTTTGTTTATTGATCAGTTTACCGCTTATTATCAGGTTAATGAGGTGTTGACTGCATTGCAGGAAAACGGTCTCGATCAGGTGTATCTTGCAGGTAGGACCGCAAAGGTGAAGGGAGATGATTTTCGAATATTTCTGTTTCCATTTTCCCTTGATCATCAATCAACAGTTGATGATCATTTAGAATACGGACAATGGATCAGGATGTTGTTGGATGGATCATTAACAACAACCATACCATTCTCTTTGAAAAATGCTAAAAACGTATCTTACTCCTTAGAATAACCATTATTAAAAACGCTAAAACGACTTTGCTCTCAAACAATCCTAAAACCATGAGAAATGTACGCTCTGTCTTCTACCTTCTCTTACTGATGGCATGTAACTCCCAACCAGATATCACCTTCAGCGAAATTCCCTGCCATCCCGATCCAATGCCCGAATATGACGGCAACACGGTCAAATTGCTGGAAAATAGCTGCCAAAACAAGTTTTGATCTGGGTGAATCGACCCTGGATCTTTGGTTCAGTGAAACTCTGGGCTTTGTCAGGATGAATTACCGGAACTACGCCGGGCAGTATCTGGAGATCGAGTTAGCGGAAGTGGTCGAGAATTGATATATTCGATCTATTATCGTATAAAAAGGCAGGATCACCGGCTTCAGGATGGATCAGCCTGACTTGCTGGATGTGGATTTTTCGGAATTGGATATTAAGAGGAAAGAATAAGATCCCGATCAGGTAGGCCGAGATGCTTTTGTTAAAGCGTGAAGATTGATCTGTTACCGATTGCCGGTTTGTCAACTGAGCAACCGGCAACTGGTAACCGTATTTCATATAATAGAATGGTGCATTTTAAACCATTACAGTAGTATCTAAAAAAACAGCATCAGCAACAACACCTTTTACGCCATATACAACAACTGATAGTACTCCTCCAGCATCCGCTTCACCGCAAACTGGTCCTTAGTCCCCAAAATACTCGCCTTCATCATTTGTATCCACTTTGGCCGGTTTTCATAGTAGGTAGGGATCACTTCCTCGGTAAGTACCTTGTAGAGTGCTTTACGGTCGTGCGTATCCAGTTCCTTCTCATTGTCACTTTCAAAACCGTCACCGATCTGCCAGCCGTTCACCCCGTGGTCGCAGGCTTCCGGCCACCAGCCGTCGAGCGTGCTGAAATTCAGTACCCCATTCATGGCCGCTTTCATACCCGAAGTGCCGCTGGCCTCCTTGGGGCGACGCGGATTATTCAGCCACACATCAGAGCCGCGGGTCAGCATAGCGCCGGTAGCCATGTCGTAATTCTGGATGAAAACTACGGAGTTGGGATATTTCTTGCCCGCATTGTAGAGGTTCTTCACGATCTGCTTACCGTTGTCATCCAGCGGGTGCGCCCGCCCGGAGAATATGATCTGTACCTTCTGATCTTTCAGATAGGGCTCGATGATCTCCGGCTCGCTCAGGATGAGATCACTACGCTTATAGGGTACTGAACGACGGGAGAAGCCGATGATCAGTTTCTCCGGATCAAGTTGGGCACCGTTGCGCTCGGCTACGAATTCGGCCAGATCTTTTTTGTTTTTCAGGTGAGTCGCCCAGATGTCGCCGTCATTTTCTGCGGCTTTGATCATTGCATCATCCACCCAGGTAGGCAAATGGATAGCGTTGGTGATGGGTACGATCTCCGAGCGATTTTTAATATGGGCCCACATCTTATTGGCGGTATCTCCGTGCAGTTGCGCTACACCGTTCGACTTTTTGGACAGCCGCAAAGCGCCGACGGTCATATTAAAAGGCTTGCCACCCAGTTGTTGTAGTTGGGTTTCGGTCATACCCAGATTGGCTCCCATGTACATCAGCCGCTCGATGGGGTGGGATTCGTTACCCTGGATAACGGGCGTATGCGTGGTGAAAACGATCTCTTGCTTGCAGGCCTCCCAGGCTTCTTCGAAAGACAAGCCCGGCTGTTCCATTTTTTCTCGCATCAATTCAAAACCGGCAAAAAGGGCGTGACCTTCATTGAAGTGATAGATGTCGATATCGATGCCCAGCGCCCGCAGTGCCCGCACGCCACCTACACCCAGTACGATCTCCTGCGCCACGCGTTCCTCTCCGAACCAACCGTAGAGCTGCCCCGTGGTCCAATTGTCCGGGTTATTGGGGAGGTCCGTATCCAGCAGATAGAGGGGCGCATTGCCGAATTCATCCACCTTCCAAACTTTACATTTGACCTCCTGCCTGCGGATCTCTACCGAAACGGTCACACCGGTATCTTCCAGAAAATCGTATTTGTAATTGTAGAAGGCGTCATATACCCGCCCCTGTTCATCCACCATCTGATCAGTATAACCCTGCTTCCAGAGAATGCCGATACCGACAATAGGGTAATCGTGGTCCTTGGCCCCTTTCATATAATCTCCGGCCAGGATACCCAGGCCGCCCGCGTAGATCTTGAAATCGCTTTCCAGTCCGTATTCCATGCAGAAGTAGGCGACTTTAGGCAGGGTGCTTTTTGGCATAGTTGTCGTTTTTTTAGGATCCACTTAATATTCTGATTGGCGGAAAAATAAGAGAATTTAAATGGTCTGACAATCTTTTATTGTACTCTTTTACGCAATGCTGTCAAAAACGAGCTTGAGGCAATTTACTGGGATTCGTTTCATCCGGTGTAGGATTCGGACCACCGAAGCTTTGTCTAAAATAGCTGTAACTTCGTCATCACAAAATTGTTTCATAACCGTAAAAAAATGAAGAGGCTCCTGATTATCCTAACCTGCCTGGCCGCTATTGCCTTGATCTGGTACAATCATATCAGCGATCATGATGGATTAACCCCATTTAACCAACGGGGCATCACTACGTCTCCGTCTTTAGTATCCTCCGGACTCCATTTTGACGGCATAAATGACTATGTAGAAATTCCCGATAACGATCTTTTAGCTTTTTCTAACGAACTGAGTTTTGAATGTTGGATCAAGCCCGAAGCGACGGATCACAACCATATTGTTACCAAACAATATTGCGCTAATCATCAGTACTCTTTTAGTCTTTTCCTACATAATGGGAAATTGAAGTTTGCATTTGATGAGGATGGAATATGCAACGCCGCTACTTCTCCTGTCTCGATTTATAGCATGGATGAGGGAGCTGTAAAAACTGGTGTTTGGCAACATGTCGCTTTGACCTATTCCACTGCAGGCGCTCATTTTTATGTCAATGGCAAGGAGTGTCCAGGGACTTTAACTGGTAATTACACCAGTATTTACAATAGTATTAGTCCTTTACGCATAGGGGGCTATCAACTGGGCACTGCTGAGCTGACTAATTTCTATCAGGGGATGATGTGTGAATTCCGGAGCTGGAATTATGCACGAAGCCGGGAGGAGATCCAGGCGCAAATGTTCACCCGGCTGGAAGGAAACGAAAGCGGACTTGTACTTTATTACGCTTTTGATGGAGGCATGGTTGATAGTGATAATACGAATGCTTTTAATTTATCCGATAAGACCGCGAATCATCTCAATGGCAGACTACAAAATTTTAGCCTCAGGGACAAAAGATCGAATTGGACCGGCTCTATAGTTGATGAATTTGATAATTTGAAAAAGCCTGGGAATTAGTAATGGATCAACTAATCAATTGACAGTTATGGCGGACTCATCGGT
>JAGQXH010001020.1 GCA_020436695.1 Lewinella sp.
CCTTTCATACCAGGATAGTACGAGAAATCTGCACTGCTGGAAAAATATCCGGAGTGAGCATATGCAATTCACACCTTTTCCGCATCTATAAAGAAAAACCAAAATGATGCACCGTATACTATTAACCCTGACCTTATTAACTATAGTTTTTGAAGCTGGACTGAGTCAGTCTTTTTTCCTTTCCGGTACTGTCGCCGATGAGCGTGGTCATCCACTCATTGGGGCAAATGTGATGGAAAAAGGAACCATCAATGGAACGGTGACTGACTTTGAAGGAAAATTCTCGCTCGTCTTAAGCGACTCTACGGCTATGCTCCTGATCTCCTACACCGGATATAAGACCGAGGAATACAAACTGGATGGAAAGCAGAAAGCAATAAAACTAAACCTTAAGCCAGGCGATGTGGTACTGGACGAAGTAGTGGTCACTGGTTATGCAAAAGAAAGAAGAAGAGCCGCTTTTGGTAAGATCTCCAAAGCACCGGCTTATTCTACGCCTGCCTTTGCTGTGCCCTCACCGCCATCGGCACCCCCGCCACCACCTTATCCTTCCTCACGGGACGATGTTGCTCCACGATTTGCCATGGAGGCCAGGTCGGCTATGGTCATGAGTAGTACGGCAAGCGGCACTTATGAATACAAGGCAAGTTCAGCCACCGCAGGCTCACTCACGGCCGGAGAGATCCACGATTTTAGTAAGTGGGAACTCTGGGAAGATATTGCCGCCGAAGATCTGATGGTTTGGCGGGAATACTGGAAGATTTATCCGGCAAAGCGCTATCCGCTGCAATTAACCAACCAGGACGGCCGTCCTGTGGTAAATGCAACGGTGACCCTATTGGATGACCGGGGTAATGAACTTTGGCAGGCTCGCACAGACAATACCGGAAAAGCAGAGCTTTGGGATCAATTATTCAATGCGCAGAAAGGACCGGATCGAAACCTGAAGATCCGGGTGGATTATCGGGGAGAACAATATGATCTTTCCGGCGCATCTTCCTTCCAGCAAGGCTACAACTTTCTCTCTATCCCGGTAGCGTGTGAAGTTAATCAGGCGGTGGATATTGTTTTTGTAGTGGATGCGACCGGGTCGATGCAGGATGAGATCGATTATCTCAAAGCGGAGTTACAGGATGTGATCAAAAGAGTGCAGGATACGTTGCCGAATGCTGACCTGAGCCTTGGTTCCGTATTCTACCGGGATCAGGGCGAGGAGTATGTAACCCGAAAAGCTCCATTAAGTGGCACCATCAGCCGCACTACCGATTTTATTGCCCAGCAAGAGGCTGATGGCGGCGGAGATAATCCAGAAGCCGTCGAGGAAGCGCTGCGCGTAGCAGTGGAGGAAATGAACTGGCGTGCTGATGCCGCTACCAAGCTGATGTTCCTGGTTCTGGATGCACCTCCACATCAAAGCCCGGAAATTCTTTCTACCCTGGAACGGATTACCCGTCAGGCTGCCGCTCAGGGCATTCGCATCATTCCGCTGGCCTGTAGCGGTATTGATAAAAGTACCGAATATCTGATGCGATCGCTGGCATTGGCCACCAACGGTACTTATACCTTCCTGACTAATGATAGCGGTATCGGCCTGAGCCACATCGAACCCACTACCGACAACTATGATGTGGAAAAACTGAACGCGCTTCTGGCCCGGGTGATCTATCAGACTGCATATAGCCGGGATTGTAATGAAAAACCGATGGTAGCAAGTACCACTACGGGCGATACGAGTGTGGTTGTCGCTCAGGTGGAATTGCCCAATGACCAAAAAGAAGAACTACCTAAGATGAGCCTGAGTTTTTATCCCAATCCCAGCTCCGGACCGGTCAATATCGAGACCAACGGCATTGGTGAACTTTTCCTGGCGGATTTTTCGGGTAAGATACTGGAACGGTTTACCATACAGGAAAATCAGTCTACCATTGATATTGGCCGTTATCCGGCGGGAACGTATCATCTGCGTTTCCGCACGGAAGATGATCAATGGTTGGGAGATGAGTTGGTGCTGGCGAGGTAGCAGTTGAGAGGGGTAGAGTTGAAGGTCACGGGAGTAACCATTGAATGATCAAAAGCTGGGGTCTATAGAAAGGCCTCACAACCTCAAATACCG
>JAGQXH010001021.1:0-243 GCA_020436695.1 Lewinella sp.
CGTCTTTTCTCGTGCACCCAGTATCTCGCAACACGCTTATAGGTACTTTTGCAAGTTAGCTTGCTGTTCTTCTATCGCGCCCTTGAATTCTGCCTTCATTCTCCCAACCAAATCCACTACCGGCAACACATCATCAACTGCCGTTACGCCCTGCCCTGCCGACCAGATGGTCTTCCAGGCTCTCGCTTCGGCCTGTGCCGCATCCAGTTCCTCTCCGAAATCGATCTTTTTCGATTGTTGCCA
>JAGQXH010001021.1:253-2099 GCA_020436695.1 Lewinella sp.
TATACCGGCAGCCTCCAGGCTATCCCGCATGAAATTAGCGTGCACGCCGGATACCGCTGCTGTATAAACGATGTCTTTGGTGCCGCTCTCCACGATCATCTGCTGATAAGCCCGGTCGGCCATACTTTCCGTGGTATTAATGAAACGGGTACCCATGTAAGCCAGATCGGCTCCCATTTGCAGAGCCGTAGCGATGTCCCGGCCGTTGCTCAGGCAACCGGATAACAGAATGGTCTTATCAAAAAAACTACGTACTTCCTGTACAAAAGGAATGGGGTTCAGCGTGCCGGCATGCCCGCCGGCCCCGGCACTGACCAGGATCAGTCCGTCCACACCTGCTTCGGCGGCTTTCTCTGCGTGTCGTTTTTTGATCACATCGTGAAATACAAGTCCACCGTAACTGTGCACGGCATCCACCAGTTCAGATACAGCACCCAATGAGGTAATGACGATGGGCACCTGATGTTTGACGACCATTTCCAGATCGGGCATTACCCGCGGATTGGTGCGATGAACGATCAGATTGACACCATAGGGGGCAGCCGGTGTTCCGGTTTCTTCTTCGTGCGCTTTAAGCGTATCTTTTATTTCTATCAGCCATTCCTCGAAACCTTTGGTCGTTCGCTGGTTGAGCGCAGGAAAGGTTCCAACGACTCCCTGCTTGCAACATTCCGTGACCAGCTTAGGGCCGGAAATGAGAAACATTGGAGCGGCTACGACGGGGAGGTTGAGGTGGTCTAAAACTTTTGGCAAGGGCATTTTTTATCTGATATTATGATTCTGTGATATTGAAATGTTGTGATGAGTGATGGTACCAGCAAGATTGAAAAGGCTACTCGTGGTTCTTGCGGTGGGCTTCCAGATACCCCATTCAGGATACCTGTCTCTACAAGCCTTACTTCTTATATGCTTCGTATCCCATTTCTTCCAGTTTCCGGTATTTTACGGCTACTCCTTCCGCCATTTCCTGCTTGTAAATGATCATGCGGTTCATCAGAGCAGCATTCTGAGTACCAATGATCTGGGCGGCCAGTAAGCCGGCATTTTTGGCGGCATTCAGGGCTACGGTAGCTACGGGCACACCGTTGGGCATCTGAAGAATGGACAGGATGGAATCCCAGCCATCAATGGAATTGGAAGATTTTACCGGCACACCGATAACGGGCAGCGGCGAAAGTGAAGCCACCATGCCCGGCAGGTGAGCAGCACCTCCGGCACCGGCAATGATCACTTTAATACCTCTGGTATGGGCTTCTTTGGCAAAGCTGAACATGCGCTCCGGCGTACGATGAGCCGAAACAATAGTCAATTCAAAAGGCACTTCCAGCTCTTTGAGTACATCCGCTGCCTGTCGCATAATGGGAAGATCGGAGTCAGATCCCATGATGATGCTAACCATATTTAGATTCTTTTGCCGTTAAAGGTATTGCGTTTATATTTGTTGACCTCACTTCTGCCGCATTAAATCTTTCTATCTAAATAAAATCATAGGAAAACATGAGAAGCCTACTCGCCATCCTACTGATCTTTGGGTTTTATGCCTGTCAACCCGCCGAGAATACGGCTACTGCGGACTCCCAAACTGAATCGGAAATCAAAAGTGGCAACGCATATACGCTGACATCTGTACCCGGTACTGATCTGGTACAAGCGACAAAATACAATGAAGCGCAGCAGGTAGTGGAAACCGGCTTTTTTCTGAACAATCTACCGGAAGGAACCTGGAAATTTTATAATCCCGCCAAACCGGAATTCCCAAATAAAGTGATCAGCTATCACCAGGGCATTAAGCAGGGGCTCTACCTGGAACTTAGCGAAAGAGGAGACGTCACCCTGAAGGCCAATT
>JAGQXH010001022.1 GCA_020436695.1 Lewinella sp.
ACCAAAGGAACTTTCCGGTCTGCTTCCACATCAAGCGCGGCAAAAGGCCCGATAAATGCGCTATCTGCACCGGTCGCCACACCGATACCCACTTTACAACCCGCTTCTTCAAGAGTAGGGAAGCTTTGTTCCAGCCGCCTTATCACTGCTAATTGATCAGAAGAATCCAGTATCCAAGGTTCTTTGCCATTGGTCACGCCTTTGATTTCCCGAACGGCCACACTACCGGAAAGTTTCGGAGCCGATAATTCCTTTGCCAGTTTTCGAAATACCGCTGCATCAATCTCCGGCCGGTGAGCAATGCGCGTAGCACCGGCTGCCTGTCGGGAAACGATGGTAATGGCGGGATAAGCCGTCACGTCTGAATGAAAGGCATCAGTATCCATCATGTCTACGTACACCTTCAAATGATAATCCCTGGAGATCATCTCCCTCAGCGGGCCTCCGTAGCGATTCTTCATCCATCGGTCGGAGCAAATAAAACCCAGTGTTCCGCCTTTCTTTAGCAACTTTAAAGAGCACTCAATAAAAGGCACATACAGATCAGCCCGGTCATAGAGTGTTGAAAAACGTTTCCGGTAAGCCGATAACAGCACATCAGAAATGCGTTCCTGGCGAACGTAAGGCGGGTTGCCTGCCACAAAATCGAACCTTCCGGAAAATTCGGTGAGCAAAAAATCGTTTTGGATCAGCCAACCTTCCACAAGTCGAATAGCGACCGGTTTCGGAATATCATTATCTGTCAGAAGGGCTAAAAGCTTGGCTTTAGTGTTTTCAAAGGTTGGTATATGCAATTCAACTGCACAAAGACAGCCATCCAATTTAGCAAAATCCGGTTCTTCTCCATTCTGAGATCCTTTCAATGAGTCCAGCAGCCTCTTCACAGCCGGAAGCAAAAAATCCCCATTGCCAAAGGCTGGCTCCAAAAGTCGGGTTTTATATAGTGGCTTATCAGAGGTGTATCCTGTTAAATCGAGAATAAAATCTACTACACTTCGCCTGGTGAAAATTGCCCCGCGATCCTCCACCCCAGCTTCTGCCATAGCCTCTACAGCGCTGATCAATTCAGCTTGTAAAGGTACAGACGCTACAAAATCAAACTGCATTTGTTGGAAAGACATACATCGCTCTTTTCTTAGGGGCAAGATAAAACAAAATGATGCATTTTATTTGTTTTTCCAAGTAATTTTAATGGAATAGCCAAATCACAAGTAAGGCGTTTCCTTATTAATCCGCGCTTTCTCGCATATTTTCGAGATCATCCAACAAGCCTTCAAGGTCTTGGGCGTTCATGTCGTTCCATGATCCGGCGAAGAACATGATCTTTTCGACATTCAGACGCTCAGATTTATCTCTTTCACACAATTTAGACAAGTACTGATCAAAACCCTTTAAATCAGCAATTGAGAGATAGGATAGTTTGTATAGGATGGATTGGTATAGATAGGATTTGGGCATTTTATCCGGCCAGTTTTTTAACAGTTCTATTTTTATTCATACTCCACCCCATTTTATCACAAGCACACTGAATTCGCTCTGGATTCAGGCCACCGCCAATCCCTCTAATAGGTTGCCCGCATGACGGACATAGAAAGGTCGCGCAGAGTTCTTTATATGCATTTACAACGGGCAAAAAATCATTTTTTGAAAAGTTGCTCCACTCATTGAAATGGACATTGCTATTAATGCCCCAAGATTCTTCCCCTGCCTGAATTGCAGCCTGGCTAACTCTTTCTTCCAGTTGCTGAACGGCCATAAATTGATCTTGTTTGTCTTTTCCCCATGATTGCAATGCTTTTTTTGCTTCTTTCAATAAGTTACGATACTTACCGATGGCAGCAGATCGAAATACGCCAAAATCCCAACGATGGGAACTTGTATATGGTACCGGAGCTTGAAGAGCATTACATATCATTTCAAAGAATCTTTCTAAACCGTTTCTTAATCGCGCAGCAGCCTCAGATATATCATTTTTTTCTATGGCATCATAAACTTCAGTCCACATATCTTGGTCATCAATCATTTGCGGTCCCGTATTAATACTCCATTGGTAAAAATGTTTGAGCGTTTGATTTGAAACGATTCTTGCTGTTCGTA
>JAGQXH010001023.1 GCA_020436695.1 Lewinella sp.
CTGGCATGATCCAGTACTGCCTGCCAGTCTACCTGCTGGTTCTCGTCCGGTGTGCGGGGCCATTGGGTCAGGAAACGGGCGGCATAAGCGTGATTCAGCTGGATAAAGGCTGCTGCATCCAGCCGCAGTCCGTTAAAGTAGGTGTGTACAAAATCTTCACCCAGCGGCTGCACCAGTTGAATGGCTGTTTCCAGTTCGGTTACCGCAGCGATGATCATGTCTTGATAATCGGTAAAACTGAGTTGCTGTTCCAGGTCCGTATTGGCTTCTACTAACAGTCCCCGGTCAAAGATCAGCCCGAGATAGCCCCAGCTCAGGCCCCGCAGGAAATGTGCGGAAGCCCGAATACCCTGGTCCTGAGGGCCATTGTTATCGATGGAAACGCCCCGATCCAGGGCTTCGAAGATATCATTAGCCGTAGCTGCGGCCGAAAGGCATCCAAACCAGGGAGCCTGTACTACCTGTCGGTAGTCATTCTCTTCGGTGGAGCGGTTATTATAGGCAGTACGGGGTTCCATCCCCAGCCGTTGGGCACCAAAATCAGCCCAGGACATGCCGTAAGCATCCGCCGCTACCGACAGGGCCACTGCCGGATGATCACCGTGGGTGCCCTGCCACCAGTTGACATAACCACCTTCGAGCGCGGTGATGAGATCGCCCCCGGTAGAAAGTACTGCCGTGCGATCGGGATCATTTAAATTGACGGTATTGAGGTCTTTGCAGCCACTATTCAGCAGCAGGAGACCGGATAGCAGGGAAATATATATCAGATGGATATTTTTCATGGATCTTGTTAGGCTAATAAGTTCAAAAAGTCTTTGAGAAAAGGAAAAGCAGAAAAGGATAGCAAACGATACTTATCCCATTCATCACACGGCCGGCACCTAATTCTTTGGCTTCTTCCCATCATAGTATTGCAGCATTACAGTATTATAACATCAAAAACCAATCTCAATGCTGAAAGAAAAACTCCTCGGCAGCGGATAATTAAAACTATCCACCAGAAAGAGACTGGGATCGCCATTCGGCGTATACAGATCTCCGCCCCGGGCATCCGGAGCACTGGTTGACAATACGGCCTCACTGCGTGGTACACTGCTCACATCCGGATGGAAGCCCGAATATTTGGTTTTGGTAAATACATTACGGCCGATCAGGCTCAGACGAATATGGTCAAAGTGATTGAAGAATCCACCCAGTTGTCGCTGATGAAGCATCAGGGTCAGAGCGGCTTCGCGCAACATGAAGAAACTGCCGTCTTCCACGAAGTGATTATTAGCTACCAGCGAATTGTAAAGGCCATTACTTCCATAAAACCCGGCGGCAATATCGGGATAGGCACTCACGTCGGCGTGCCGCATATCTTTGTACAACCACTGCTTGGTCGCATTATAGACCGAACCGCCTTTTTTCCAGTCGAACAGGGTGTAGAGTTCCAGGCTGCGATAGGCAAGGGTGTGCGCGAACCCCATGCGGAAATCGGGATTGATATCGCCGATGACGTCGATGATGGGATTACCGCCGGCATCGCGCAGTTTATAGGGAAGTTCTTCCGGCGTCCCCATCTGATCCAGCCGGACAGCGTAGCCCATTTCATTAATGCCGTATTCCGCCGGATTTATTCCTTCCTGATCCTGGAGCTGGTCCAGACTGGTGGCAAATATCTCGCCTTCCATCAGGCCCAGCGATCTCCCTTCTTCGATCACAAAAAGCGAAGCCTGTTGGGCGCCGGGGCCGGTATAGTAGGCCGGTACGTCGAGGCTGGTCACGGTTTGTCTGGTTCGGTCGAAGGTGGCGAAGAGATTCCAGCGGAAATCATTGCCGCCCATGCGGAAAAGCTTGGTGAAATCTAGATTCAGCCCAGCCTCGTATACCTTGGCTTCCAGACTGCCTGCATTGCGCCACTGCCCGCGGAAACCGGCTGCGGCCGTAAGCGGAACCAGCAGGATCTTATCCTCTGTAGTGATGCTCGAATAATTGAATTCCAATCTTAGAGCCCGGCCGATCGTGGCGTCAATGCCCACTTCCTGCTCGGTGGACAGCGCCGGTTGGAGCAGTTCATTGCCCAGGGTATTTTTCGTCAGCTCACCGTTCA
>JAGQXH010001024.1 GCA_020436695.1 Lewinella sp.
CTGGCCGGGAACCGTCCGGGCGAGCAATGGCGGGCCTGTGGATGTGTTACGAGCCCTGGGCGTAAAACCCGGGGATTATGTCATCCTGCCGAACCTTTCACCAATATATTGGGCCGAAGCTGTTAAAGCAGTAGGTGCAGATTGCATATTGATGGATGTCCATGCTCAAAACTGGCAAGTAGATCTGGATCTGCTCGAAATGTTCCTGATGAACTACAGTATGCTCAACGAGCGGGATGAATTGATCCTGAAAAAAGATTCCCGGGTGGTTCGGGCGTTGATTGTGCCGCATCTGTTGGGTGGACTTTGTGATCTGGAGCGACTGGAATTTATTACCCGCCGATTTAATCTGGCCTGGGGCGAAGATATTACGCAGGCACTGGGTTGTAACTGGAATGGCCGGCCGGCGGGAAGTTTTGGTCAACTCGGGTTTTGTACTTTTGAATATAATCCGCTTTTGCCTTTTGGCGCACCGTTGCTGTTCGCTGTGGATGGTAATTTTCCTGAGAAGTCAGTAGAAGAAAAGCCAGGAGTGCAGGCTCAGTTAGTGAATCATCTGGGCCGGCAGTTTGTTCCCAAAATTCAATGGATACTGGAAAGATTCCGGTCGTCGGCGCAGCGGTTGCGGGAAGACCAGGGCCGCAACTGGATGCAGTTGGCAGAAGCCTGTGAAAGTAACGGACTGGCGATGGCCTTTCTTGCAGAAGAGGAAAATACGATTTCCGGATCGTGGGATCGGCTACCCTTGCCCCTCTACCGACAAACTCCATTTGATAAAAGTTTATACATCAGGCAGGAAGACTGGTCGGAAAAGATACAGGAGAGGGCTAACGTATTTGACTTCAGTCGTCAGTCATAAGTCTGTTAGTCGTATTTCAGGACCTAGTTGCTTAGGATTCGACTTACGATCAACTCGCTTACGATGTATATTGCATAGGCTGTAAATAAGTACGTAAATTTTTAATACCATAGACCTTCTCGCGCGGCGTCGCTGCGACACCGCGCGAGGTAATATTAATAACTTTCAAGGTTCTTACCTGGCACCTCAGACAGTTAACTCAACGTCTTACCTACCTTCATCAACAACTCCTTCGTCAGCCGTATACCTTCCATCTCCGGCGTCGTGCTGCCTTCGTATTCGATTCCCACAAAACCGGTGTAGCCGGCGTCCTTCACGATCTTCATCATCTTCATGTAATCGGTACGGGTATCGTTGCCGGAAGCATCAAAATCGTTGGTTTTTGCACTTACCCCCTTGGCAAAAGGCATCAGTTCCATGACTCCCTTGTAGCGGTCGTATTCTTCGGTGCAGGTCCATTTGCCTTCCTCGTCCTGGCTTCTCACGATGCAAAAATTACCGAAATCAGGCAGGGTGCCTACATTGGCTTTACCCACCTCCTTCATTACCCCGGACAACCATTGCCCATTAGAAGAGAAACCGCCGTGGTTTTCAACGATCACGCTAATACCCGCCTGTGCGGCGTAATCGCCCAGCTCGCTTAAGCTTTTCACCGCCTGCGCGGCTACTTCTTCGGATGCTCCTTCTCCATAGGCATTGACCCGGATGGCATGGCATCCCAGAAAATGAGCGGCGTCCACCCATTTGTGATGGTTATCCACGGCCTTCATGCGTTCCGTTTCATTGCCGTTCCCCAGCCCACCTTCACCGTCGATCATAATGAGTACATTTTGTACCCCATTGTCCATGGCGATCTTCTTCATCTCAGACAGATAGGTATTGTCCTGGGCTTTATCTTTAAAGAACTGGTTGACGTATTCCACGCCGTCGACATCAAAGTCCTGCCGGGCAATACGGGCAAAGTCGAGATTATCGATCTCTTTGGCGAAAAGGGCTTTGTGCAAAGACCACTGAGCCAGAGAGATCTTAAAGAACAGGTCGCCACCGGAGGCCATCGTATCGGCCATGGCTTCGTCTTCCTGTCCTTCCTGGTTGGCACTGCTGCCACAGGCGTGCAATAAACCGGCACCGATAACAAGCTGGCTGGTATGGGTGATAAAGCGTCTGCGTTTCATAAATGGTATTTTATGTGTGAATGATGGATTTTTGGATTTT
>JAGQXH010001025.1 GCA_020436695.1 Lewinella sp.
TATGACCTCCCGAAAGAGGAAATGCCCCGAAAGGGGGTCTTTTATTTTCTAAACCAAAGCGGCATTGCGGGAACGCTTGCGCTCGTGTTCTTTCAGCAGCATCTTCCGCAGGCGCAGTGAATTGGGAGTCACCTCCACGAATTCATCTTCCTGGATGTATTCCAGAGCTTCTTCCAGCGTGAATACTTTGGGCGGTACCAATTTCAGTTTGTCATCCGCACCGGCCGAACGCATGTTGGTCAGTTTTTTGGTCTTGGTCAGGTTGATGACCAGATCACCCGGACGGCTGTTCTCTCCCACTACCTGGCCTTCATAGATCTCGACACCGGCTCCCACGAAGAAGCGACCGCGGTCCTGTAAGTTGAAGATACTGTAAGGAATGGCCTTACCCGTTTCCATACTGATTAGCGAGCCGTTGATCCGGCCGGGGATCTCCCCTTTGTGCGGCTGGAATTCCTTGAAGCGGTGGGTCATCACCGCTTCACCGGCAGTAGCGGTCAGCATATTGCTCCGAAGTCCGATGATACCCCGGGAAGGGATCTCAAATTCCAGATGGACCTGATCACCTTTCGGTTCCATGATCAGCATCTGCCCCTTACGACGGGTAACCATATCGATAACGGTTCCGGAATGTGCTTCCGGCACATCGATGGACAGTTCTTCCACCGGCTCGTGTACAATATCGTTAATGCGCTTGTTGATCACCTGCGGCTGTCCGATCTGCAATTCATAGCCTTCACGACGCATGGTCTCGATCAGCACGGACAAGTGCAGTACACCGCGACCGTATACTTTGAATACATCGGCAGAATCAGTAGGCTCCACCCGAAGCGCCAGGTTCTTTTCCAGCTCCTTTTCCAGCCGTTCTTTCAGGTGGCGGGAGGTAACGAATTTACCTTCCTGACCGAAAAACGGAGAGTCATTGATGGTGAAGACCATACTCATGGTAGGCTCATCAATGGCAATGGTCGGCAGTGCTTCCGGGTTTTCAATGTCAGCGATAGTATCACCGATCTCAAAACCATCTACACCGAACACGGCACAAATATCACCGGCCTGTACTTCTTCCACTTCACGGCGTTCAAAACCTTCAAAAATATAGAGGTTGCGAACCCTGCTCCGCTCAATCCTTCCATCCTTTTTCACCAGACTTACCGGCTGGCCGCTCTTGAGCGTACCACGATGCAGACGTCCGATAGCGATACGTCCGATGTATTTGCTGTAATCCAGAGAAGTAACCAACATTTGTGTGGTGCCTTCTTCTACCTGCGGAGCCGGAATGTGTTCTACGATGGTATCCAGCAGTGCGGTGATATCTTCCTGCGGCGTATTCCAGTCGTGGCTCATCCAGCCGTTCTTGGCCGAACCGAAAATAGTGGGAAACTCAAGTTGTTCTTCGGTAGCATCCAGGTTGAACATCAGTTCGAAGACCGCCTCGTGCACCTCATCCGGACGGCAGTTGGGTTTATCCACTTTATTGACTACCACGATCGGCTTCAGTCCCAGCTCCAATGCTTTGGACAATACGAAGCGCGTTTGCGGCATGGGGCCTTCGAAGGCATCCACCAGCAACAGTACGCCGTCGGCCATGTTCAGTACCCGTTCAACCTCACCACCGAAGTCGGCGTGACCCGGAGTATCAATGATATTGATCTTATGGCCTTTATATTCTATCGACACATTCTTGGCCAGAATGGTGATCCCTCTTTCTCTTTCCAGGTCATTATTGTCCAGGATGAGTTCACCCGGCCTTTCGTGATCGGCAAAGAGTTTACCGGCCAGGATCATCTTATCCACCAGGGTGGTTTTGCCGTGGTCAACGTGGGCAATAATGGCTACGTTACGAAGATTGTTCATACGGTATTTTCGAATTAGGGCGCAAAGGTACGCATAATTGGCGAGAGTGGGAAGAGGGAAAGAAAAATTACTGAAATATAATTTACTGATTGACAGCGGCTTATAGGCTAAAACCTTCTATCTCTTTTTAGGTAAAAAAGCAAACTTTAATTGCTGGATGTGTGAGAAAACCAAATAAACAG
>JAGQXH010001026.1 GCA_020436695.1 Lewinella sp.
TATGAAATACAATACGGACCTGATCACGGTAACCGCCGGTGCCCGCATTAAACTGACGCTGAATAACAACGATGATATGCTGCATAATCTGGTCATAACACTCCCTGATCAGGCCACGGCTGTTGGCGAAACTGCCCTGAAACTTGGACTCGACGGAGAAGCCATGAACTACGTACCGGATATGGATGCTATTCTTTTCTTTACTAAGGTGCTGCAACCGGAAACGGCGGAAAACATCTATTTCAATGCACCGGAAAAACCGGGGACGTATGAATTCGTTTGTACTTTCCCGGGGCATTATCTGACAATGCGCGGGAAATTGGAGGTGAAGGCCGGGGAAATTTGATATTGGACTTCACTTAGTGACAACAAAACAAAATATCCAACAATGAAGAGATACATCATCTTAAGAATTAGTCTATTCTTAACCCTCTTTGTCCCACTTTCCTTAATTGCCGTAAACCCGGCAGGCGGGAAATATATTGCTGTCGTTGAAGGCTACGACTGGGGCCCCGCTGTAAGTAAAGTTATACTCGAACTTAACGAAACGGTTGCTTCGGTCAATCGTAAAGATTTCACGGTACAGGTGGAACGGAAAACGGATTGCGTGGAGCTACCTGCAGAACAGGCCACGGGATACCGGCGTGTAGTGCACGCTTATGTGTCTGATAAGCATGGTTTATTATTGACGGAAGGGAAGTACATCACTTTAGTCATGGCAGTAGCACCCAACCAGCCGCTGGGATCACCTATTCAGTATTCGCGCAATGAAAAATGCCGTGGCAATAACTGGATAGAATATAAGATGATGATCACGGATAAATCGAACGACAAAGTATGGGATACGGAAACCAGTCGTATCTCACCACCTCTTGATCGTTTTGACCTGAGTAGTAAATTCAAGTATAAGGATGGAATGATGTTGTCGTACGCTTCCTACACGCCCAAAACGGATCAGGAAAAAGTGCCACTCATTATTTGGTTGCACGGTGGAGGAGAAGGTGGTATTGATCCGTCCATCCCACTGATCGCCAACCGGGCCGCCAACTATGCATCCGATGAGATCCAGGATCTTTTCGGAGGCGCGTACGTACTTTCACCGCAATCTCCGACCTTTTGGATGGATTCAGGAGAAGGAATGACCAGCGGTAAAGTGAATGACATCTATAATGAAGCCCTGATGGCATTGTTCAAAGACTTTATCGCCAGGAACCCGAAGATCGATAAAGACCGCATTTACGTGGGCGGTTGCTCCAACGGAGGGTATATGACCCTGAAACTATTGCTGGAACATCCCGATTTTTTCGCTGCGGCTTTCCCGAGTGCCCTGGCTTACCAGTCCCAGTACATTACAGACAAACAGATTGAAAGTATTAAAAACATCCCCATCTGGTTCGTCCAGTCGAAAGACGATCCGGTCACCATTCCTACCGAAACGGTGGTGCCGGTGTACGAGCGTCTGAAAGCAGCCGGAGCGAAAAATGTACATTTCACTTATTATGATCATGTAGTGGACATTACCGGTTTCTTTGGTGGCGAAGATTACCATTACAACGGTCACTGGTCCTGGATCTACTGCCATGCCAATAAATGCCGGCGGGATTATGATGGTTCTCTGGTTATGCTGGACGGACGCCCGACCACCATTATGGAATGGCTGGCCGCACAGAAAAAATAGAGATGATATGGTGATACGGTGATGTGGTGAGTCACTCACCAATATCACCATCTCACCATCTCACCATATGATCATTCGCAAGGTTCCAATTCCACCCTTATAGTCGGCTTCAACTCGATACACTTAATGTGCATATCATCGTGCTCATTATCATCGGTGCTGATGTCATCTCCACCGGTATCCACTACCATTTCGATGGCTGCAACGGGTCCGGTACCGGAAAATTCCTGCTGTTCGGTTTCCGGGGCACCATCATCGATGCCTTCCAGTAGTCGTTCCACTTCTTCTTTAGGTAGTCCCGTTATACTAAGTCCGGCCGCAATGAGTGGCTTAATGTCGCCGGTAGGTCCCAATATCTGAA
>JAGQXH010001027.1 GCA_020436695.1 Lewinella sp.
TGATGGGCAGCTTTTATGGCCGGGTTGCATTTGATCTGGGTCCCCAGGGTAGCATATTGATCGCTGTTAAAATAGAGGTGATGGACACAGACTTCTGCAGTAATCCGCTTTTCAGCCAGCGGGATGTCGTTTCTAAAAAGGTCCAGTTCATCGGCCGTAGAGATGTGCAGGATGTGTAGGCGGGTATTGTGTTGCTTAGCCAGCGACACTGCCAGGGAAGATGAACGGTAACATCCTTCCACACTGCGAATGAGCGGGTGAGCTTCAATAGGAATATCTTCGCCGTATTTCTCCCGATAAACTTCCGTATTGGCGCGGATGGTAGCTTCATCTTCGCAATGGGTTGCAATGAGCATGGGCACTTTGGAAAAGAGTCCGTCCAGGGTCGCTTCGTCATCCACCAGCATATTGCCGGTGCTGGAGCCCATAAACACTTTTACCCCGCATACGGTCTTCGGGTCGGTTTTCAGTACTTCATCGAGGTTATCGTTCCCGGCGCCCATAAAGAAGGAATAGTTAGCCAGAGAGGTGGCAGCTCCTATCCGGTACTTATCCGCCAGTAGTTCCTGCGTCAGGGCGGGCGGTTTGGTGTTGGGCATTTCCATAAAGGAAGTTACGCCTCCCGCCACGGCGGCTCTGGACTCGGTGTAGATATTGGCTTTATTAGTCAGTCCCGGTTCACGAAAATGCACCTGATCGTCGATAATGCCCGGTAGCAACAGCTTTCCTTCGGCATTGATCTCTTTTGCGCCCAGGGCCTCAATAATACCACCGGTCTTTTCAATAAAACCGCCCTTCACCAGCAGATCACCGGTCGTGATCCTGCCGCGGTTTACCATCCTTGCATTTTTGAATAGGTAGGTTCCTGCCATTGCACTTGAGTTTGGTCGCCAAAATATCATTTTATCCCAGCAAACGGTCAAGATTATTACAAAAATATAGAATCACCACTCCCCCTCCGTAAAGCATTTATCCAGCACCGCTCACCGTCGAAAATTTCCTACTTTTGCAATCGCAAAAATGATCGCATATGCAGTTTCCCAAGATTGGTGTCCTCGGGGGAGGTCAGTTAGGTAAAATGCTGGCACTAGCCGCCGGCCCCTGTCATCTTCCCATTGATCTGATGGATATATCTGAAGATTTCCCGGCCGCCCCCTATGCCCGCCGATTCATAAGAGGTAATTTCAAGGACTACGACGATGTCTACAATTTTGGCAAAACCGTCGACATATTAACTATTGAGATCGAGCATGTTAACACCGATGCACTTCATCGTTTACAGCAGGAAGGTATAAAGATCCATCCACGGCCCGAAGCCCTGGACATTATCAAAGATAAAGGCCTGCAAAAGCAGTTTTACGAGCAACATCATATTCCTACCTCTCCCTTTACACTTTACGAAAGCGAGGATGCCCTTCGGGCAGATATTAATGCAGGCAAACGTTCGCTGCCATTTGTGCAAAAATCCAGAACGGCCGGATATGATGGCCGGGGCGTAAGCGTGATCAAAGACGAGAATGATCTGGAAGACCGGCTGCTGCCCGGCGCTTGTGTAGTTGAAGAATTGGTAGACCTTGAAAAAGAAATTGCCGTCATTGCCGCCCGGAACGAACGGGGCGAGATCCGCACTTTCCCGGCAGTGGAAATGGTTTTTAATCCGGTGGCCAATTTGGTTGAGTTCTTATCCTCACCGGCCCGAATACCCAACGAAGTTGCGACAGAAGCTGATGCACTGGCACGCAGAGTGATCGAAGCCTACGATATCTGTGGCCTGCTGGCCGTCGAACTGTTTCTCGATAAAAATGGGCAACTACTCGTTAATGAAGTGGCCCCACGTCCGCACAACAGCGGACATCATACCATTGAAAGTTGTTATACCTCCCAGTATGAACAACATCTCCGAGGTATACTCAACTGGCCCTTGGGTAGTACACAACTAAAAACGGCAGCCGTTATGGTTAATCTGCTGGGTGCCGAAGGACATACCGGCCCGGCCTATTACGAGGGCTTAGAACAGTGCCTGGCTCT
>JAGQXH010001028.1 GCA_020436695.1 Lewinella sp.
ATGGGCACGGGTGTGCTATAGTGGCGCTACGTTCTGCGGCTTCCCCTGGTGAGCGCTTTAACGGGGCTTGACCTGGACCCGCCGCCCTGCCGGCAAAACATACAATTCTGAATGCAACGAAACGTGCGGTTGATGCCACAGCCATCTCTGCCCCTGCCACCATTGACCCTGGACGAACTGGAAGCCCACCTCTGGGAAGCGGCGAACATCCTACGCGGCAGCCCGGTGGACCGCACCGATTGGAAGGGCTACATTCTGCCGCTGCTCTTCTTCAAGCGCATCTGCGATGTGTACGACGAAGAATACGCCAATGCCCTGGCCGAAAGCGACGGTGATATCGAATACGCCGCCTTTGCCGAAAACCACCACTTTCAAATACCGGCCGGCGCGCATTGGAACGATGTACGAGAAACCACCACCAATGTAGGCATGGCCATCCAGGAAGCCATGCGCAAGATCGAAAAAGCCAATCCGGATACCCTGTACGGCATCTTTGGCGACGCCAGCTGGACCAATAAAAACCGGCTCAGCGACGAAACCCTGATCAACCTGATCGAACACTACTCCCAGCACAAACTGGATCTGGCCAGTGTACCGGATGACCAACTCGGCAACGCTTACGAGTACCTGATCAAAGAATTTGCGGACGATAGCGGCCATACCGCCGCTGAATTCTACACCAACCGCACGGTGGTCAAACTCATGACCATGATCATGGACCCGCAACCGGGTGAAAGCGTGTACGATCCCACCTGCGGCTCGGGCGGCCTGCTGCTCAACTGTGCCCTGCACCTGAAAGCCGAAGGCAAAGAATACCGCAGTCTGAAACTATACGGCCAGGAGATTAACCTTATTACCTCGGCTATCGCCCGCATGAATATGTTTATGCACGGCATCGAGGAATTCAGCATCGTACGCGGGGATACGCTGGCTAACCCGGCCTTTTTACACCGCGACGAACTCAAAAAATTCAATGTCATCCTGGCCAATCCGCCTTATTCCATCAAGTCCTGGGACCAGCAGCGCTTTGCTAATGATCCCTATGGCCGGAATATTTGGGGCACGCCGCCGCAGGGGTGTGCGGATTATGCGTTTCAACAGCATATTCAGAAGAGCCTGGATGAGAACAATGGCCGGTCCATTTCTCTGTGGCCGCATGGTGTGTTATTTCGTGACGCGGAGGCCGATATGCGCCGCAAAATGATCGAGGAAGATCTGGTGGAATGTGTGATCGGTCTGGGACCGAATTTGTTTTATAATTCGCCGATGGAGGCTTGTTTACTGATCACCCGGAATAACAAAGAGGAAAATAAAAAGGGAAAAATTCTTTTCATCAATGCGGTGCAGGAAGTAAAGCAGGAAAAGACCATGGGCTATTTGGAACAAAGTCATATTGATAAGATTTTCAGAGCTTATAAGGACTATGAAAGTGTGGATAACTTTGCCTCGTTAGTTAGTAAGGAGGATGTTTTAACCAACAATGCTAACATGGCCATCAGCCTCTATGTTCGCCCGGAGCAATACGACTCGGAAAGCCAACAAAATTTCTGGACCGTCTATGAGCAATGGGAAAAATCCAGTGAGGATTTGAAAGCGTCTATGACTGAACTTTTTAAAATTCTTGAAAATTAATGGAATCCATTTCAATAGATACACTTACCATTGATAAATCAAACTGGACTTTGTTAAAGTTTGGAGAGGTCGTTTCCGAAGTAAGGGAAACGGTAAAAGACCCTGTTGCCGAAAAAATTGAACATATAGTAGGGCTGGAACATATCGACTCGGAAGATATTCATTTAAGAAGATGGGCAGGGATCCAAGAAAGCACCACTTTTACCAAGAAGTTTCAAAAAGGAGATGTGCTTTTCGGTCGAAGAAGAGCCTATTTGAAAAAAGCTGCCCAGGCTCTTTTTGGTGGTATTTGTTCCGGTGATATTACAGTATTGCGGGCAAAGAACAACTTACTTACGGAGCTATTGCCCTTTGTCCTCAATAATGATAAGTTTTTTGACTACGCTGTC
>JAGQXH010001029.1 GCA_020436695.1 Lewinella sp.
CATATAAGCTTCCTCCATTATTATTTACAGTTGGAGAGAATGACCCTCTGGTGTCTCCGGGTTCTGTCAGGGAGTTTATAGCGAAACTTGAAAATATGGGCCAGCGCCCTATTGAGTACTGGGAATACCCGGGGCAGAGTCATGCCTTTTTGGATGCAGGAGATCATTTTGAGGAAAAAGCAATTCCTGCTTTGGAGGTAATGGTTGAATTTTTGGACAAAATTTTTTATCCCGGATAGGAAGAATTGGAATATACGATCATTCCATTTGAAAAATGGAGATCGTGAAACCAACTATTTAGCAATCGATCAACTAATTACTCCCTCCGGCCGCTTCCAGTTCAGCATCTTTTCGGTCGAACTTTTTCACCCGCTTACGGCTTTTGAATGGTACATAGCGATACGGCCGGTCCTGAAGATCCTGAATGAGGGAATCCGTACTGGTACTCAATTCTTTCAGTTCGTAATACAGTTGGTCATCAGCGAGCAGTTTACCCAGCGTACCTTCGCCGGAGCTGATCTTATTCATGGCGCTGGATACACCGCTGAGTGCCTGGTCGGCACTGGCCAGCGTACTCTGCAGGCGGGCGATGGTGGCATTGACCTCGGCCATGGTTTTGCGCAGGTCAGCTTCCACCAGTTGCCCTGACAGAGAATCTGCGTTGGCAATAATACCGGCAATGGCTTCTTTCTGGCCGTTTAATTCGGCCGTCAGATCATTCATGTTCTTCATGGTGCCTTCAATAGCACCGGAAGAGTTACGAAGCAGTGCATCTACCCGACCGGTAGAGGATTGCAGGTTGGCCGTTGTCAGTTCCAGGTTCCGCAGACTTTTGGCGATAGGAGAATTGCTGCCTTCGCCGAGCAGTTTAACATTAAGGCTGTCGATCACGGCCCCCATCACATCTTTTAGCTCCGCCAGATAAGTATCGATCTCTTCGGTACCCAGCATGGAGGTGAGCACGCCCCAGACCTTGCCGTTCAGAAAATCACCGTCTCCTGCACAGTCGTCACCCGTGCAGGGCGTATCGTATTCCAGATATACTTTTTTGCCGCCCATGACGCCGTCGGCTACGATCACCACGTCCGTTTTTTTCGGTACGCGGTAATCACTGTCCAATGTCAGCTTTACCAGCACCTGCTGCGCATCGTTCTCCAGCAGGCTGATCTCCGTGATACTGCCCACCGTAACGCCATTGATCATCACGGACGTTCCCTCCTGCAAACCGGCTACATCATCGTACAGCACCTGATAGGTATTGGATTTCTCCAGAATGTTATCACCCAGGATAAATTTATAGCCCCAGTAGGACAGGAGTATAGCCGCGATGGCCAGTAAGGCTACCTTGATTTCATTAGACATGCGTCATACAGGTTTTTTCGAGCAGCAAAAGTAATCTTTCTCTCTCTTCCGGCGGCATATTGCCCTGGTTTTGTTTTGCTTCGACTTTTTTCAAACAGTATAAGTGGGCTGTGGGTTGTAATTGGGGGAGAAATTGTTGAGATTAAGGGACATTGGGACATTGGGACATTGGGACATTGGGACATTGGGACATTGGGACATTGGGACATTGGGACATTGGGAAGTTGGGATTTAGGGCGAAGAATGATTTGAATGTTGCGATTTTGAATTATGCATGAAATCATTTAATTTAAACGCCATTATTCGCGCTCAAAAAGATCTGATGCATAATTTTAGAAACCTCCGAATTTGGCAGGACGCTCGTCTATTTGCTAAAAAGATCTATCTCACCACTAAATCTTTTCCGAAAGAAGAAAATTTCGGTTTGTCTTCTCAAATGAAACGGGCTGCCGTTAGCATTATCTCCAATATAGCCGAAGGCTGTGGGCGAGAAGGTGATAAAGGGGTAAGACAATTTCTAACCTATTCGTTATCTTCTGCTTTCGAACTTGAAGCTCAACTGTTACTATCGGCTGACCTGGAACTTATCCCTGAAAAGGAAGCAGCTGAATTGGTGAAAGAATTGAGGGGAATCCAAAAAGGGATTTATTTCTTCA
>JAGQXH010000102.1 GCA_020436695.1 Lewinella sp.
TGGACCGGGAATTTATTTTTTTTTAATTTTTTAAAAAGTGTTAAAAGTGATTATATGCTGATTATCAGTTGTTTGTGAAATAACCTTGTTAGAAAATAATTGGCACATGTCGACTTGTCTGCAAACTGACCCATATCGGTACCTACGCCCGGGTATTCTACAGCGGATTAATCCGCTGAACGAGGCACTGTCTTTGCTTCGGGACCCGGGTATGCTGCACACGAAGTGTACGGCCACGTTCAGGATGAGTGGATGGGATGATGCGCAGGAAAAAGGCAAACCATTTCTGGAAGCGGTACGGGAAGATTACCAACATAAGATCGATAAATGGATCAGCAGGTTAAAACAACAGACAAATGATTTGCCGCTAATGCCGACTCCCCACCTGCGCATTTCCGATGCTTTGACGGTGAATGCATTTATCGGTTGGCCTCAGCTTGCAGTGCGGAATGCCGGCAGTTGCCTGGGTTTACCGGAAATAGTGCTGCACATCGGCCTGATACTGGCAGTGGAGGACCTCCTGGGGCAATCCCTGAGTAATTCCTCGTTTTTTGCTAACAATCCTCAGCCTGGACAGCTTACTGTAGCCAATCCGTGTTTTGTCATCGGAACAAAACATCCATGCCGGTGCATTGATTACGGTCCGTTATTGTACCGACAGGAAAAACTTGCCAGATTCCACCTAACCCGCTGCATACCAATTAGCCCCTGGAGGCTATATCAACTGGATCTGCTGGCGGAGGTGGCCGTACATTGGGCCTTCTTTCACGAACAGGCCCACTGGTTGCTGGGGCACCTGGATTTTATGGCCGCCTCGCAAAGAAATTCCAAAAAGCAATTGAAGCTTCAGAATACCATGTCTGCCCCAAATTTCCTGGAATTGCAGTCAAAGGAAAGCTGTCAATATTTCGAAATAACTGCCGATGCGCTGGCTACTTCATTGCTGTTCCACTTTTACTGGCCGATGAAAACGGAATCGGAATCCTTCGCGGCCTACCGGAAGAAACTAATGGACTCTTACGATTCATTTTCTCTTCAATCCGTTTTAGGGCTGGATGATGAGATATCTGTATTACGAACCTTAATGCTGGCGATCTCGGTGGTGTTATTGCTTTTGGAGCATCAGCGTACCAACTACGGGCAAACGGGTGCTTACCCTTTACCCGCTACGCGCCTGTTTGGTATTTATTACACACTTGGACAGGCCTATGCCGATACTGTGATTCCATATTCTTACAAAGGGGCTCACCGTCCGGAACAGGTGCAGACCCTTACCCGGGCGTTCGTTGAAACGAGCCTGGACCTGCAATTTGCCGTTTCTCATCTCGAAGTAGATAATCCGGTCATTCATCCATTCAATTGGGATAGGACCGGTTCTGCTAAAGATGATTTTTCAGACGACCTTTTTGACGTGCTGTCCGGAATACTTACCGGACCTGAGCATTGCCGAACCGCCGCTGCCGCCGGGTTTTTAAGATCCAGAAATTTTGATGATCATCTGGCGCCACTGCTGAAGGAATTCATACACCTGTGATTCAGCCTGGTAAGATCTATTTTGATCGACTAAGGTTGGAAACGCAGGAATAGAGATTGGGATGAACTCCATGCCTCAACTATGAACTACAACATTCAGGAAGATGAACAGCCTATCATTTACGGCGGCTCAGGAAGAAGCATTTTGGACTGCCATCACAAAGGATCTGGTGGCCAGATTGCCCCTACCCGAAAATTCGGGTAACTGGACGAGTGCACACCGGACCATGATCAATGAGGCTATGTCTGAGGAGTTGATACCTTTATTTACACAAGACCGCAAAATTATGGGCCTGTGCAATTTCGATGATGAAGTGCTGAAAAATGGAAAGATCGACCTCAACTCAACCATCTACAGCATTTTTGTTGAGGGAAAATACCGCAATCGAAGACCGGCTACTAAACACCGGTTTTCTTTTTTCCTCACGCGGAAACCGGCGGAGGAATACCTCGCTCTAAGAAATATTCCGAATCACAGGATAGGAGCTAAACACTGGCAAAGGGAGGCTCTACCCATTACCGCAGATCCGGACGTTACACATCCGCTGGAAAGCTCGTTGAGGCTTTGGCTCAACAGCCTGGAATACCACGCTATAGTGATCGAATATGAACTCGACAGATACAAAGAGCAGCAAGACGTCCGGGAATTCCTGCAACGATTTAGATTATTGCACGAAAAGCTGATCCGATATTTCACGGAAGAACATGATATCCCGACCGGTATGAGGATCTACACGGATATCTATAAACTCTCCCAAAAGTATTTTTTCCAGAAAGAAGATGGCAGCAAAAGTGATATCTTCAGCATATGGGGGACCTTTGGGTTCTTTCTGCGAGAAGAATCAGCTTCCGACAGGATCAGAAAATACCTACGCCTGGATGATCGCCTGCAAAAATGGATTGAGGAAATGTTATATCGCGAGCCTCCTGATGATGAAAAATACATGCACCTTTTTTCGCGGCTGGTCGGTTAGTACGGATTACAATATTTTTTGGCAAAGTATTAATTCACTATCTTTAAGAAAAAATACAAGCATATGGGACTTCTTATGTGGCTTTTGATCGGTTTGATCGCCGGTGCCGTCGCAAAAATGATCACTCCACAGGATGAAAAGGGCGGATGGGTTTCTTCTCTGATTGTCGGTCTTATCGGATCTATCGTCGGTGGTTTTCTGGGGGGGATCATCGGTTTGAACCGACTGATGGGCGGAACCTGGCTGGGCAGTTTGATCATTGCTACTCTGGGGGCGATCCTGGTACTGTATATTTATCACCGCTATCTTAAAGAAAAGTTGAATCTTCCGCTTTAAAGATACCCTGGATCACTGATAATTCTTACTCATTCAAAGTATGCTCTGGCGAAAAATTCTGAACCGACTGAAAGGTAACAATTCCAGTATCGGCACCTATATTGTTGAAGTATCCCTGATCATTTTATCTATTCTGATCGCTATTCAGGCCGATCGCTTCAATCAATACCGTAAAGACCGGGCCAAACTGGAGGACTATTTGCAATCGATGTATCGTGATCTGATCCAGGATCAGGATCAAAATAAGAAGAACCTGGCCGATAGCCAAAAAGATCTGTACAGCATCCAGGAGTGCCTGAGACTCTGTCGCTACGATCAGAATGACAGTCTGGATCTGGCTTTACAGCATCTTAGCACGGTTTTCACCAGAGGGGTGTTCCGGGCTTTCCCGCCCACCACCTTCGATATTATGCTCAGTACAGGCGACATTTCACTGATCAAAGACATTTCCTTTCGCAACCGTCTGGCTGCGACCTTCTCTTTTCGGGATACCTATGTGCAGCATGATCTGCAGGAATTTGATGATCAGATCAAAGCACTGTCCTATTCCCTGGGGAGTTATATCAACTGGGCTTGCCTGGCTACCTCTAAAACCCCTTATTCCTGCCTGACAGATAGAAAAGGCTTTGTGGAAGATCTGCATAATGATCTGTTCATATTTCTGCGAATAACGCAATTGCGCGCCTTTCACCTCCAGGTGGCTATTCAGAATTTTGAACGGACGATCGGTGAGATGGAGGAGCATGTGAAGGTAGTTGAGTAGATAAATCATCCGGCCCTTTTCTCTAATTTCACGCCTCAATTAAACGGAACATCATGAAAAATCGCCTTTACGTCCTTTTCCTGGTATACTTATTCATCGGTGGATATTTCTCACCGCTTTTGGCACAGCCTTCGATGCCGAAGCTGGACCAGTACATCGAATCCGCCCGCCAGGCCTGGAACGTCCCCGGCCTCTCAGTAGCCATCGTCAAGGACGGCAAAGTAGTACTCTCCAAAGGCTACGGCGTGAAAGAAGCCGGAAAAAGCGATAAAGTGGATGGCGGAACGCTCTTTGCCATTGCCTCCAATACCAAAGCTTTTGTAGCCACTGCTGTTGGGCAACTGGTTAGTCAGGGTAAACTCAGCTGGGACGATAAAGTGGTGGATCAACTGCCCTATTTTACCCTATACGATGACTATGCCACCCGTCACGCCACGGTGGAAGACTTGCTCTGTCACCGGCTCGGACTGGGCACCTTTAGCGGAGATCTGATGTGGTATAAATCGGATCTTTCGGCGGAGGAAGTGGTGAAAAAGATCAAGTATGTGCCGCAGGCCTATGATTTCCGGAACGGCTACGGTTATTCCAATCTCATGTTCATTACCGCCGGGGAAGTGATAAGTAAGTTGACCGGGGTTTCGTGGGCTACCTATATTGACCGCAACATCATCCAGCCGCTGGGTATGGACCGCACCATCCTCTCTACCAATTATCTGGCGGATAAAGGGAACTACGCCACGCCCCATAAACCCGATCAGCAAGGAGTGAATCACCCCATTGACTGGGTCAACTGGGACAATATGGGTGCCGCCGGCGGCATTATCTCCTCCTCTGATGATATGGCCAAATGGCTGCTAATGAACCTGGATGGGGGAGAGGCGGATGGTAAAGTGATCCTGGAAAAAGCACAACAAAACCGAATCTGGACGCCCCACAATAACTTCATTCTCTCCGAAGTGGCCCGGCAGCGGACCCCGGGTCGGCATTTCTCCGGTTACGGTCTGGGCTACGGTCTGAGCGATTACTACGGGCATCAGATCGTATCGCACAGCGGCGGTTACGACGGCATGTATTCTTATGTACTCATGGTGCCTGATCAAAAGATGGGCGTAGTGGTACTCACCAACAGTATGAAAGGCATTGCTCCGGTTCTGGCTTACTATATCGTCAATCAATACCTGCAGGCAGAAAGCCGGGATTTCTCGGAGGAAGCCCTCGCCCGTAATAATAACAACAAAAGCCATTATGACGATATTGCCGAAAGGAAGGCCGCCCGGAAAATGAATACCCAGCCTACGCTGCCGCTGGAAAAATATGCAGGAACCTACTGGGCTGGTCTGCCCGGGAAAGTAATCGTACAAAAGGAGGGAGATCATTTATCTTTCTTCTTCAAAGACAACCCCAGACTATCCGGAGATCTGGTGCACTGGCACTATGATACCTGGGAGATCCAATGGGACGAAACACATGCCTGGTTTGATTTTGGTACGCTGCAGTTCAAGCTCGATAATAACCTCCGGGTGATCGGGCTGCACTTTGATGTGCCGAATGGGGATATCTTTTTTGATGAGGTAGATCTGGTGCGGGAGGAGTAAGCGGAACAACCTATCTCTATCTCTATTTCATTATCCGTTTTCTGTCTTTTACTAAAATAGATCGCCTATACCCCTAATACAAAAAACGGTTACTCCGACTTTGCTCCAATGGTTGTTCCTGACTCTGATTTTGATCAGCATGCCATCAATTGTCGGTGCTCAGCGAGCCGGGGCAAATGGAAGCGCTGTAGATACGCTAAGCATTTTGAACATTTGACCAGAGCGGATGTACTGGCGCTGTCGATTAAAACCGACCTAAGCAACTTAATTGAAGGCAAGGAGGAAATGGGAGCAATATGAAAAAGCAATTCAACGGTTGCTGTCCATGCAGGCCGGCAGGCTGACTTTGGTAGAGGAGAACGCCTATCTGAGCAAAGGCTCCAAAAATTACATGTTGAAATATTTACGGAGATCTTTCAGCCTCCTGGGAAATGATAAAAAAGTAAAGCAGGCCTTTGCAAAGGGGGGTGGATGGGCGCCCTGACCATTGATCCTTTCATACAACGAAAATATCAAACAGATGCTCCTTATATCGTACGAATATCAAAGGAAACCTAAAACCCGTATGGATGGAGATCAGAAAGATACTAAAATGGGGCCTTATCTTTTTTGTGGTAACCCTTCTCTGGTCGCTTTTTGAAAAATGGATGGGCTGGCACGGTGAACGGATCAGTCAACATGCTCAATACGCCAACCTCTACGACATTTTATTCGCCGGCATTTATGTACTCGCATTCCGGGACGGGAAGAGGAAGGCTGTTCCGGGCAGTTTCACTTTTCGGCAGGGCATCCTTTACGGGGCAACGCTTACCGGTATTATCACATTGTTGAGCCCCCTGATACAAACCGTCATTCACAGCTGGATCTCACCGGAGTTTTTCCCAAATGTGATCCAACTGGCTACGGATAATCACATACTGTCTCCGGAAGAAGCTCAGGCCAAATTCAATCTGGGCAACTACATTGTAGAGAATCTGATCGGGACCTTCCTACTGGGGTTGATTTGTACGTTGCTATTGGCCTTATTGTTCAGGACTCGTTCTGCCAAGGTTGCTATTGATCAGGGAAAATAAAACGTCACCCTTAATCAGGCAATTGGAAGTATAGGGGAGGGGTGTCTTGGCTTATAAAACAGGGGGTTAGCAGGCGCATGTCGTACTCATTCGTCATTTATTTTCGGCCAATGCCTTCATCCCATTAAATACCAGCTGTGCAACGGCTTCGGTCCCTTCCGTTTGAAAATGCGTATTATCTTTCAGCCCGTGGGATGGGAGGGATATTTTCCGGCCGGTAGGTTCATGAAGTAATGAGAGGTCACGTAATCTTCCGTCCGGCCAGGCCTCGTAATTCCTTCATGGTAGAATCGCCTACCAGCCAGATGTTGATGACCTTCTCTTCTTCCTTTTGGCAAGATTGGAGTAGTGCGGCAAGCAATAAAAGGGAGAGTATTGGTTTCATGTTGTGAGTACATGCTGGTCAATGTGATAAAGATAACAAAACCATTCCCTATATTTGCCCTTACCAATCCACAATGCAATTCCTGTTGGCGACAGGACCGGTGACTGTTGATTATTACCTTAAACCAGGCCGTTTAAAACTAAAATGCAGGCAGACAGCGTTCTATTTGCCTGAGAATATCAACGCCGCGTAAGCTGGCCCGATAATTGATAAGTTTCAACCAGACCAATATCACAATTATGAAAAAGACAATCTTCTTCTTTTCTTTCCTGATGCTCACCTTATTCGCTACCGCTCAGGAAGCGTACAAAGCCACGCACGAAGGCTGGCTGGTAAGTATTGAAGAAGCTTATGCACAGTCGAAAAAGACTGGAAAGCCGATAATGGCTAACTTTACCGGCAGCGACTGGTGCGGCTGGTGTAAAAAACTTAGTGCCGCCGTATTTGACAAACCGGCCTTTAAAACCTGGGCCAACAAAAATGTGGTATTGCTGGAGCTGGATTTCCCCAGAAGGAAACAACTACCGAATGAGATACGGGCGCAAAACCAGTCGTTGCAACAGGTCTTTCAGGTGCGGGGTTATCCTACTGTCTGGGTGTTCAATCTGGATAAAGACGAGGAGAGCGGCAAGATGATGATCGAAGCACTTGGCCAGACCGGCTATCAGCCTACCCTGGAGGAATTCACTTCCGGAGTAGATCAGATGCTGAAGCGGGCGGGTAATGGAAGTTAGTTTTCTTTCCTGACTTACACCCCTGCATGAAGTAATATAAGTTAGGGTATCAAAGTGATTAGTCGCTTTCGGAATTGAATAGATACAAGACGATATAGCTCGCCGGACGGTTCGACCGGTTCAGTGGAACATGCGGTATCTTTCCGTCAAAAAATAACGATTCTCCCGCTTGCAGGATAATCATTTCATCATTGAGATAATATACTATTTCTCCCTCAAGAATGTACAGGAATTCGTAGGCCTCCGTCATTACTTTAGGCCGGTGGTTATTTGGTTCCAGGCTAACGTGGGATATTTGGAATGATTTTGCATCGATCGTATTCTCTAATATCGACCGGTAAAGAAATCCGACAGCACTCTCTTCCTTAATATATTGCTTGTAGTCAGACGGTTTCAGATGGATATAACCCATAAATTCCGGCTCTCCGTTAATCTCAGCAAAGAATACCTCTGGTTCGATATCCAAAGCGCGCAATATGTTTAATAAAGAGGGTATCGTAGGGATGACTCGTCCGTTCTCGATCTTGGAGATCATGGCCGTGCTCAGATTACTCTGCTCTCCCAGTTCCGATAGTAATATGCCTTTTTCTTTTCTCAGTTCCCTGATCTTGGGACCTATGCCGTGTATGATGTAACTGGAGGTCACTTTCGCGGCATCAGTATCTGTTCCTTGCACAATTTGTTGAGTTAGGTTGTAAACCGAATGTAACGCAAATTCATCCCTAAAGTTAAGAGGATGGAAATACATATTAACCAAAAATACATATAGTTTCCAATTTGATTATCATGTCGCAGCATGAAATTTTCCTTTAAGTTAAAATTGAAAATAAGAGTTTATATCGATTGATTTAGTGTTAAAAAATTGAATATCAGGTTATTAACAGGTTTTTTACATCAAGTTAATACAAAAATAACAGCATGCTTGATTTTCATTAAATGAAATCGCATTTTCTTTACAGTCAAATTAATCCCACCAAATAGTAGTGCTAGTCTAACCACTCCAAAACCAACCAAGCCACCTCCATAATAAATCAAATCACTCATAATGAAACTATTAACTAACCTTATCAAACATGTTGTCACTTCAGTGACGGTTTTGTTGCTGACCACGGCTGCTTTCGCGCAGATCGATGTCAGCGGGACAGTCCGCGATGCCGGTACCGATGAACCTCTGATCGGCGTATCGGTCCAGGTGGTCGGTACTGCTGCTGGCACTATTACTGATGTAAGCGGTGCTTTTCAATTGCAAGTCGAGTCGGAAGCCACTGAATTGTTATTCTCTTACGTGGGGTACCAAAATCAGCGCGTAACCATCGGTAGTCAAAGAAATTTCGATATTGCCCTGGCTACGGATGCCATCGGCCTGGAACAGGTAGTGGTGGTCGGATACGGTACCCAGGAAAAAGGCGAATTGACGGGATCGGTATCCTCAGTGAAAGGGTCAGATGTGGAGAACCTGCCGGTAACCGGCGCTTCTCAGGCTCTGCAGGGGCGGGCGGCCGGTGTGAACGTTGTGCGCAACGGCGGGGCTCCCGGTGCTGGAGGTAGTATCCGCATCCGGGGTACGGGTACGGTCAATAATGCAGAGCCGCTCATCGTTATCGACGGGGTTCCATCCGATAACATAAACGACATCAACCCCAATGACATTGAATCCATCGAAGTACTGAAGGATGCTTCTACTTCCGCTATTTACGGACTAAGGGCCGCCAATGGCGTGGTGATCGTTACCACCAAGCGCGGTAAGTTTAATGAAGACATCAAGATCTCGCTCAATGCCTACACCGGTACTTCTTCTCCGGTGAAGACCATCGATGTGCTGGATGCGCCTACTCTGGCCATGCTGAAACGCGAACGCTATACCAATGACGGGATCGACGGCGATCCTATCTGGAGCGATCCGCAATACCAGACGCAGCAGACTAACTGGCAGGAGGAATTGCTGAACAATGGAGTTTCCCAAAATGTGGACCTCACCCTGCGGGGCGGTGGTCAGAAATCGGCATTTGCTATTTCCGGTGGTTATTATAAGGAAGGAGGCATGATCAAGAACTCCTACTTTGAACGTTATTACCTGCGGGTTAACTCCGATCATAAATTGAACAACTGGCTGACCTTCGGTGAAAATCTGCAATTGACCCGGCAAAGAGGTAATTTCCTTAATACCAACTCGGCCCAGACGGGTATCCTCTGGAGTGCCATTCGCTTTCACCCCGGCTTGCCGGTGCAATATAGCGACGGCTCCTACAGTTCTTCCCAGATCAGTGGCGAATTCGGCGACATCAACAACCCGATCTATACTGCCGATAATACCGACAGCGAATCTACCCGTCATCGCCTGCTGGGCAATGTCTTTGCCGAGATCAAGATTCTTGAATCCCTGAAGTTCAAGGCCAATTTTGCTCTGGACGGTACGATCTACGACAGCGATAATTTTAACATCCGCATTACCGACCAGATCCGGCAGAACTCGCTTAATTCCCTGAATCGCTCTTATTCTGAAGATTACTCCCTCCTGGGTGAGTACTTTCTGACTTATGAAAACACCATTGGTGATGCCCACAACGTGAAACTGATCGGTGGGTTTACCGCGCAGTCTTTTGTATCGGAAGGTTTTTCGGCCAGCCGTACCGACTTTGCCAGTGAAGCAACTACCCAGCGCGTATTGGATGCCGGCCGTACCATCGACGGTGCTGGCGGTTCCAAAACCATCGTTAACCTGGCTTCCTGGTTCACGCGTCTGAATTACGCCTACCAGGGCAAGTATCTGCTCACTGCTACTTTCCGTCGCGACGGTACTTCCCGCTTTGCTGAAGCCAACCGCTGGGGTAACTTCCCCGCTTTTTCCGCCGGCTGGCGCGTATCGCGTGAGCCCTGGTTCGGAGAAGGCGGCGTCATCAGTTTCCTGAAACTGAATGGCGGCTGGGGACGTCTGGGTAATCAGAATGTGGCTCCCTTCCAGTATCTGGCCCTTATTGCCGGCAACCGCCGCTATAACTTCGGCGGAGAACAGGTGACGGGCTCCAGCCTGTCGAGAATTCCCAACGAGAACATTTCCTGGGAAACGACCGAGATCACCGATTTCGGTATCGACCTGGGGTTGTTTGAAAATAAATTACTGGCTACTTTCGGTTACTTCATTAAAGATACCAAGGATATGTTGCTGGCTCCGCCCACGATCGGCTCCATCGGCCGGGCCAATATCCCGGATCAGAACGTAGGCGAGGTACGCAACCAGGGGCTGGAGATCGAACTGACGTACCGCAACAAGATAGGTGACCTGGGACTGAGCCTGAGCGGTAATGCCTCTTTCATTCAGAATGAAGTGACCAGCCTGGCCGGAAGGGAATTCCTCGCCTCCCGTACCTACGGCCGCCCCAACCAGGAGGTGGCCCGCACTTTCGAAGGCCAACCCATCGGCACCTTCTATGGCTGGCAGACGGACGGATTGTACCAGACAGCGGGCGAGATCGCTGCCGATCCTAACATCGTCAACGATCCCAGAAGGGAACAGGGGCTGATCCAGCCCGGCGATGTCCGCTTCCTGGACCTGAACGCTGACGGCATTATCGACGATCAGGACCGCACCATTCTCGGCGATCCTTTCCCGGATATGACCTATGGCCTGAACCTCGGACTAACGTTCAAAAACCTCGATCTGAATCTATTCGTTTTGGGCGTAGCCGGCGTGGAGATCTTCAATGCCGACCGGATGCAGGGCATCGATCCTACCTATCCGTTTAATATGTACGCCGAGACCATCAACCGTTGGAACGGTCCCAACAGCAGTAATGAGATCCCCCGTATGACCACCAAGCGGGATAACCTCAATCACCGGGCTTCCGATCTCTTCGTGGAAAAAGGCGATTTCCTGCGGCTGAAGAACCTTTCCATCGGCTATACCTTGCCTGCTTCTGTGACCGATAATATCGGGATCGGCAACTGGCGTTTTTACATCACCGGGCAGAATGTGCTTACTCTGACCGGCTATTCCGGAATTGATCCGGAATTGGGTTACGTGGACGGCAACCTGCAGGCTAATGTGGATTACGCGCAGTATCCGCAGGCTCGTACCTTTATTTTCGGTACCACCGTAACCTTTTAAATAATGAAATGATATGCTCTGTCATCTCATCAATAATATTCATCTTATGAAAAATATACCCTATCTGCTGATCGTGCTGTTATTTACAGCCTGTTCAAAAGATTATCTCGATACGGCCCCGTACGGGCAATCCACCTCCGACCAGTTCTGGCGCAATGCCGATGATGCCGTAGCGGCTGCCAATGCACTCTATGAGCCGCTGGACGACGAAGACTTTTTCGGCCATACCGAGCAGACCTTCGAGATCTGCTCGGATGATTTCTGGCGGGCCGGCGACCACGGTGAAGACCAGGCTATTGAAGACTTCACCTTTGATCCGTCCAATGCACAATTGCGATTCAGCTATACCCGTAAATACGAGATCATCAACCGGGCTAATGCCATCCTGATCAATGTACCGGATATCGATATGGATGCTACCCTGCGCAACCGGGTGCTGGGAGAAGCTCACTTTATGCGCGCCTTTGCCATGTGGCGGCAGCACGTGATCTACGGCTCTCTGCCGATTATTTCGGAGGATGATTTTCGGGATAATGATTTTAACAAACCCAAGGCTACCATCGAAGAATTCCGTGCGTTTATGGAGGACGACTGGAAGCAGGCCGCTGAACTGCTGCCGGCTACCCATACGCCCGAGAATATCGGCCGTCCCACGAGTGGAACTGCCAACGGTTTCCTGGCTAAGCTGTACGTGCACTGGGAAAAATTCAATGAGGCGATCGCCGCCGGGGAGAAAGTGATCAACGGTCCTTATCCGCTGGCCGATAACTTTGCCGATAATTTCCACATCGATACGGAGAATAATCCGGAAATGCTTTTCGCCGTGCAGTGCCTGGAAGGCTGGAATGGTTGTGATTACCGGATCTATACGACGCCGCGCCCGTGGGGCGGCTGGGATTTTCACGAACCCATCCAGGACCTGATCGACGAATATGAAGCTAACGATCCACGCCTGGATGCTACCGTCTTCAAACTCGGTGACATGGTGGACCTGGGCGGTGATCGCGGGGTAACCGAATACGTGGAGGGCCTGTCGCAAACGAATTATCACTTCCGCAAATTTGCTTCCTGGCGTTCTTCCGGTGGTTTGAGCGACGATCAGAATGTACCGATTTTGCGTTCTGCTGACGTATATTTGCTGGTAGCCGAAGCCAAGATCCGCTCCGGTCAAAACGGTGATGCCGAGCTGAACGCGGTGCGCCAGCGTGCCGGTCTGACACCCAAGACCAACGCCACCATGGCCGACGTGATCCACGAGCGTAGGGTAGAACTGGCCGGTGAGAATCAGCGTCATCTCGACCTGGTACGCTGGGATCAAGCCGGTATCATCGATATTGTTGCACATTACCAGATAGACCGCGGGCAGTTTAAGCCTTCGCGCAATTTCCAGCGTCCGAAGCATTACTATTTTGCCATTCCTCAGCGGGAGATCGATCTGTCGAATGGAGTGTTGGAGCAGAATACAGGGTATTGATCATGATAAGATCAAGATGGATCATCCCGAATTTTTCTATGAGAACCCCAGCAACAAGCTGATGGTTTTTTACGGCCCTGATTTTCAATTGGTTGCGGATTTCGGGTTGTGGGTTAGCCCAACTCGCAACTCGCAACAACTATCCAACTGTTGATTATTGACAATCTGTTGATTATGTACACCTTTGAAAATTCGGGATGACTCATGTTGATCTACGCGCTTTCTTCTCCACTGCTGGTGAAGTTGTCGATAACCATACTACTGGATCTTTAGATGAAAAATCCATGGGACGTTGGGACGTTAAGACGTTGGGATTGTGATTATTAAGTCCTAAAATCCCAACGTCCCAACGTCCCAACGTCCCAACGTCCCAACGTCCAGTAGTGTTGTCGACAGCATACTACTTAGACCAATAGCTTTAGGTACAAGAAACTACGCTGTATGCGATCCTATTTCTATATCCTGCTACTGCTTCCATTCTTCGCCTGCCGGCCGCAAGCACCGGTCGAACGCCTTCTCGGCGCCTGGAAAGTGGATTCTACCTATACCTACTACAATGGTTTTTCCTACACGCAGCGGGAAGAAGGTAGTGACTGGGCCACTTACGTTTACGAACCCGACGGCATCATGAAGGAGATCAAGTACGGGTCTTTTCAAAGCTATTTTTTTGATTGGCAGGGAAAAGATACTATTGCACTGCGCTCCACCCAGGGAGGAGACAAACTGTATTTTCAGGTACTCAGCCTCGATCCGCAAACACTGGTGTTAAAAAGAAGCAGGAGCCCTATCTTTAGCGGTAACAATCAGGAGCGTTATGAGATCCGTTTTTTGTCCAGAACCGATGTGCCGGAAGCTGATCTGGTGCCGTTTTCCGATCCCCGGCATTAGGCTTAGTACTATTGCTTCGGCAGTTGTATTTGAAATTCCAGCATACCCGCATTATTCCGTGCCGCCAGGATCGTCTTGTTTCCCTGTGCAGTGCGCAATTCGATCAGATCACGGCCTTCACCGGGTACGTAAAATCCACTTTCCTGCATAGACTGCGGTTGAAAATGCCCCTGACCATCACCCAATAGCAGCAGACCGTTAGCCGCATCGAATTGCCCCATATCCGGATTAGGAGCGGAGGAATTGCCGACCAGCAGCAGATCCGGATGCAGATCCCCATTCAGGTCATCCGCCAGTATCCCGTAGAAGGAAGTCAGTTGGGCTTCCCTTGGCAAGGCGTGTACGCTGAATGTCCCATCGCCCATATTTTCAAACCAGCTGGTGGCGAACCAATTCGCCGGTAACTGGGGAGACACTTTATCCGCCAGCAGATCTTTCCAGCCGGTGAGCGCATATTGCTCGTAGTTCGTAAAACGCTTTTTCAGGGAAGGCATCCAGCTCAACACATCATTCCGGAGTTGAACGGGCACCTGTTTATCCTGTAGATAGTAGCCGATCAGGGGGTCCAGCCTTCCATCGCCGTCAAGATCGTCCCTGTATAGGCTTAGGGCCGCCTGTGGATCACTGTGGAAGGGCGTATTCCATCCTGCATTGGTGCCGATCAGGTCGGGGTCACCGTCCTGGTCCAGATCATGTACAGCGAGGCGATTCCACCAACCGACGGTTGATCCCAGTCCTGCCGCGATGGTCTGGTTTTCCAGGCGGCCATCTGTGTTGAGAAAAACGGAGATGGGCAGCCATTCCCCAGCCAGTACGAGATCCGCCCGTCCGTCCATATTCAGATCTGTCCAGACAGCATCTTTGATCAGGCCGGGTTGTATTAGCTCGGGAGCCAGACGGGCAGTAACGTCTTCGAATTTACCGCCCTTGTTTTCTAATAAGAAACTTCGCGGAGCTGTAGGATATTGATCCAGATGCACGAAGCCTCCAACGAAAAGATCGAGGTCCCCATCCAGATCGTAATCCGCCGCCGCTACACAGGAAGTACTGCTGTTCATCGTCGGTAAAGCTTCCGGGGCGAGTGCAAAGCGGCCGGTGCCGTCATTCAGATACAGTCGATCCTGGTAATATTGCGAATTTGCGGGGAACTCACTACTGCCGCTGGTGACGTACAGGTCTGTATCCCCATCCTGGTCCGCATCGAAGAACAGGCTGCCCAGGTCTTCCCGGTCGGCGAGTGCTGCATCCAGTTCATAGGTGCGAAAGCTCGCATCGGTACACTGGATCATGATCTTACCTGATTGGCGAAAAGCGCCTCCGATGAAGAGATCGTCCAGTCCGTCACCATTCACATCCGCCATGCTTATGGAAGGGCCTTCCTGGGAATACTTATGCATCAACAAAGGTTGAACCTTGAAATCCGAAAAGTGTGGATCCTGATGTTGAAAATCGGGAGCAGGTATGGCACGTAAAAGTGTCGCTTGCGCCTCGGTCGTATCTAGCAAACCATGGGTATTGGGTGCATAGTCTACATTCAGCACCTGATCTACCGACGGTTGAGGAATGACCTGCCAGGCATCATCCGGCCATTGGATGCGGACGGAGTCAACGATTGCCTGTTCTCCCAGGCCGAAATGCAGCGTATGTTCCACACTCGACTGAAAACCCCGGACCGGATAGTATTCCTGAAACTGAACAGAGGTATCCCGGTATAGCCAGACCTTCGTTCCGAACCCTATGGAATGGCCGCTTAGTTGCAGGCGGAGAAAATGATGCTCCGGTTGTAGTTGCCGGCTGCGGTTCTCGTAGATGAAGACCGGATCAAATGAGTTGTTGGTGACATAATCCAGATCTCCGTCATTGTCCAGATCCGCAATGGCGGCGCCGTGTGAAAAAGAAGGTTGCGTAAAACCCCAGACTGCCGACGCATCACTGAAGGTCAGATCTCCCTGATTGCGGAAACAATAGTTGGGCAGATAGGCTCCTTCCACCTCGTTGACGGCCTGGATGAGCTGCTGCAAGGTGGCGGTATTGTATTGCGACTGCATCATCAGATTGGCCTTATAGGCAGCGAAATCCAGATTGGTAATGTCCCGCGGATAGCCATTGGTTATAAGCAGGTCTTTCCAGCCATCATTATCCATATCCGCCAGTAATGGACTCCAACTCCAGTCGGTACCGGCTATACCGGCCAGTTGGCCGATCTCGCTAAAGGCAACCTTGCCGTCCGGCACTTTGCCCCGATTCCACTGCAGAGTATTGCGCA
>JAGQXH010001030.1 GCA_020436695.1 Lewinella sp.
TTTCTCGAGAGCTGATACTACACTGCTAATGCTAAAATCCAATAGCATGAAAAAAATACTTTTCGCCACCGAATTCTCCGATCACGCTCCGGATATCTTTCGTTACGCAGCCGAACTGGCCTATTTTTTCAAAGCCGACCTGCTGGCCATGCACGCATTCGGCCATCCCGGCCCACGTATCGAAACCAAAGACGGCGTATCGGAACGACACGACCGGGTAATCGAAAAACTGGTCAATTTTGTTGCCGGGCATCTACCTGAAGCTTACCGGAAAAAGATCCATGTAGATTACCTGGCGGTCAACAGTTATCCCATTGACGGCATTCTGGAAGTGGCACTTGATCAGGATATCGAACTGATCGTGATGGGTATGACCGGCAAGACTAATGCTCTGGGCAGTATTCTCGGCAATACCACCCTAAACGTACTGGCCAAGGCCGACTGTCAGGTACTGATAATCCCCGAAAAGACCCACTATAAGGGCATAGAGAACATCGTTTACACGACTGATTTCGAGTTCCGGGATCTGGAAGCCATTCACTACCTCAAAAGATGGCGCCAGCTCTTCGATGCCTCTATTCATGCCCTGCACGTGTACGAAGGAGATGAGAATGAATTCGCCGTTCTGAAAAATATGATGTTACTGAAAGAAACTTTCAGTCATCAACGCAGACTGGATTTCGACCTGCGCTACGGAGAGCTGCGGGAAGAAGTGGAAAAATTTGCAAAATCCAAAGATGCCGACCTGGTGGCAATGATCTCCCACAAACGCAACTTCCTGTCGCGCGTGCTGGATATCAACCCGATTGAAGGCATCGCCAAAGAGATTGACATTCCACTGCTGGTGATCAAAAATGATGCTTATCAGATCGATCAGAAAGGTTGGGAATGGGTAGAACTGGCCCGCTCGTTTGCCTGATCTCCCCGGTAACGCCTGTAGTGGAAAAATGAGATTATATTTCCGGGATCAGTCCTGCCTGCAAACATCGCCTGATCCCGGATTCCTATTGCTCTCGCATTAGGGTTTGGACGCAAGTTTCTGCCTGCCATTTAACCTGAAACTTGATATTGATCTTGTGCTTGATCTTATCTCCAGTTCAGTACTATTAATTTTGAATCTGCGGCACCATTGCACAACTTATTCCTTACCCCAGTCAGGAAAATAGATATGCGTCAGTATATCTGCCGGACCATTCTTATTTCATACATCCGGTTTCATACCCTGAGCCAATTTTTCAAAGAATATCCGCAATTATCAGAGTGACCTTTTCCCGTAAACTTGTCCTTTCGCCAGAAGTAAGGGACTGTTTTAAAACACCTCACTAGGTTACAAAACGGTCTCTAAAAATAATTCACCAAAATACCAACCGACATGAAAACGATCGTAATGACCGCCGCTTTTACCTTGTTATTACTCAACTTTGCAAGCGCCCAAAAAGAAGTATTCTCGGCCAGACTCAAAAACGAAGAAGCACCACAGGCCGTTACCAAGGCCATTGAAAAAGACTTCCCAGGCATGATCGCTTCCGATTTCCAAAGTATTCCGATGGAGTTCGTCGACGGCACATTTGTATTGTCGTCAGGCTTTTACAAACAAGACAAACCAGGTGAAACCTATTACGTCAATCTCAGCGGCAAAGGCTTTCAGGCCGAAGCTACCTACGACGGTACAGGACATCTGCTCTCTGCCCGCGAATATCTGAAAAACGTCCCGCTTCCCATACCAATAGAAAGAGCGATCCAACGGGATTATCCGGACTGGACGGTAGCCAAGGATCATGAGCTAATTTCCATTAACCAGCACGACATGAAAAAAGTCTACTATCATGTCATGCTGAACAGGGGAAATGAAAAGATCAAGGCAACATATGATGCCAATGGATACAGAGACTGGTCGGGCCGGGAACATCGGATGCAGGAGAATGGATAAGTAATTAGTGTTGGGTATCCATTTCCCTTCACTTTAGACCTGCCGGATTGGAGAAATCCGGCAGGTCGAGCCGCCAACCTACCGGAT
>JAGQXH010001031.1 GCA_020436695.1 Lewinella sp.
TGGCGTCTCTATTAAAGCTAATTTCTTTAGCCATTTTATTCGATTATTTTGTGATAGGATTTTAAAAATTGGAATAACAACAGGTTAAAAGAAAACAGGATACTTACTAAAGGATCACCAGGATGTCATCTTCCCGCATGATCAGATAGTCGGTACCATCGTAGTTCAGTTCCTGACCGGAATATTTACCGTACAGTACGATGTCACCAACCTGAACGGTCATCAGATTGCCATCTTTTCCCGGGCCAACAGCCACTACTTCACCCCGCTGCGGTTTTTCTTTAGCAGTATCAGGGATGATGATGCCACCTTTGGTTTTTTCTTCAGCCGGAGCCGGCTTAATCACAACTCTGTCGTTGATAGGCTTCATACTCATTTTGCGTATATTTATGCATTTAAATTTTAATGGAAAGTTGGTTTCCTATAGCTACACTATCCGAAAGGATATCGCAGCCGATTATCTCCTAGCATAGGTCATGCCAAAATGTAAGAACTGACAAATTTGCAGCTTTATGCCGTCCTGCCGGCCCGTAATGTACGTCTGTCGATGAATCTGTCATTTCTGTTGTCATTTTGACAAGCTTTGTCGTAAATACAAAAAGACCTGGCAGCGTGGATTTGCCAGGTCTTTTTGGAAGACAAATATGATCTGAAACCCGTAGGATCAGAGATCGATGGAACCACCGGTGGCACTCACCAGGCGGGCGGCAATGATACACAGGATGAACAGGGCCGCAGCCAGATACCAGGTGATCTTTTCGATGAAATCAGTTTGTTTTGCCGCGCCAAACATCTGGTTGGCCTGGCTGCCACCGAAAGTGGAGTCAATACCGCCACCCTTGGGATTCTGGATCAGCACAGCGCCCATTAACAGGATACACACCAGGGCGATCAGTAGGATAATTCCGGTTAGCATTGATTATAAATTTTTAATTGCGTCAATTTTGGCCGCAAAGTAAGCATTTTTTTCGGGAATAAGCAAACTTAAATGTTCATACATCTGGATGGCCCGGTCGTATTGATGTTGCCGAACTAACAGGCCGGCCAGCGTCTCACTGGCAATGCCCAGATCCACCCGCAGGCTTTCCGCCGCGATCTCCTTGGGATTGGTGGGCGATACGACTTCAGGAGGATCTTCGGGAAGGGGAGGAGGTATCACATCTTGATTTGATGACTGTCGGTGATAACGCTTCTGAAAACTTTTGAAACTGGACTTGGGAATGGGCGCGGGCCCCGGTGCGTGAGCTGGTTCTATAAGAGCCTCTACCTCTTGCCCGGTAGTGTGCGGCACAGGTAATATCTCCCATTCCCATTCGGTGACTTCCCGGCGGGATTGTTGTTCCCAATAGCTATCCAGGCTCAGACTGGCGGCGACACAATCGGGGATCACTTCATCAGGAAGGCTGACGGTAGAAGGAAGTACGACCTCTACTTTGCTTTCCGCCGGGCGAACGGACAGATAATGTGAAATTTGAATGCTGCTGCCGGCCTGGAGAATGATCTCCTCAGGGGCGAAGAAAGGCGGCTGAATCTCTGCTGCCGCATCCGGAACGCGTTCATCGGCAACATCTACTACGTCTTCCGGTACGGGAGCAACCTCAGGATGAGGCTCCAGGTCCACATCGGAAAACGATTCAGCGGGCGTTTCCGGCAGGACGTCCTCATCGGAATTCTCACCGATAACGATCTCTTCTTCCAACGGAACTAAAAGATCATCGTTGTCCGATCCGTTCAGCGACAGAGAATAAGCCAATGGCGTTTCCTGGGAAGGTAGTTCATCCGATAGCGGTACTTTTTCCAACTCCGAGTCAAGTGAAAAAAGGTCCTTTAATTCAAGTATTTCATCTTCCCCAACGGTGATCTGACTATCGACGGGTAGTAATTGCTGCTCCTGCATGAGTCTGCGAAGGAAACTCCGGTCGACACTATAAGTAGCCGCCCTGGCCAGATTCTTTTCCAGATCGGGATGGCCCTCCAGTTTGCTTTTGATCAGCAACAACATATGAAAATTGGC
>JAGQXH010001032.1 GCA_020436695.1 Lewinella sp.
TGCCGTTCAATGGAGGATTCAAACCGGAAATCGATATGGTTACGTTCGGCGTGATCCACAAATAGCCTGCCTATTTCGCGAACGTAACCCACCAACTCAGCAGGCTCAACCTTCAATTGGAGGGATTCACTTTCGAGTTTATTGAGATCCAGGATCTGATTGACCAGCCTTTTCAGACGGATCGCATTCTTTTCTGCAAGTGAAATAAGTTTACGATCATGTTCGTCCAGCGTGCCCTTTCCTAAGGTCTCCCGAATGGGCGGCAAGATCAGGCTGATCGGAGTCCGCAATTCGTGGGAAATATTGGTAAAGAACTTTTCCTTGATCCGCTCCACTTCTTCATTGTGTTCCTTTTCCAGTTTGACGATCTTCAGTTCATTGCGCAAATGAAGCCGGCCGAAATAAAACCGAAGCGTGTAGTAGCCGATTAAAATTATCGAAAGCGCGTACAGCAATAACATCCACGGGCTGAGCCACAGTGGTGGCTTAATCGTCAGTTGGAGCACGGCGGAGGAATCTGCTTCCATACCGTCCTTATCAATAGCCCGGACAATGAACTCATAGGTACCGGACGGCAGATTGGAATAAACCGCTATATTCTGGTTGCCGGATACATATTGCCAATCTTCCTGCAAACCGGCAAGCCGGTAAGCATAAGTATTCAGGGTCGGCTGCCGGAAGTTCAGGGCCGAAAACTCAAAAGTGACATTGTTCTGGCTGTATTGCAAGGTCAGGATTTCCGTAAAAGCCGCATCCTGCTGCAGCCCTGCTTCTCGCTTCGACGGCGAAACCGACAGATCCTGATTGTTGACCTGAATATTAGTAATGTAAACCGGCGGCTGGAACGACTCAGAATGTACCTGATCCGGGGAAAAGGTGAGGTACCCATTGTCTCCTCCGAAGAACAAATTACCCACTTCATCCTTTGCGGCACATCCGTAGTAAAAGCTCTTTAGCGGCAGGTCTTTATCCAAAGGATATTTCTCCGTTTGTTCGCTGACCGGATCTACTTTCAGAATAAAAGAATTGCTCGCCCCCCAGATGTTTCCCGCGTCATCTTCTACGAGACTACTAATGATCATATCTTCACCGGTAAAGACCTGATGAAATACCCCCTTTTCTTCCTCCGGGAAATATTGGATCAATCCATTGACCGTACTGGCCCAGACATGCCCTGCCTTTGAGAAATAAACCGCATAGATCACCTGATCCGCAGATACTTCATTAAAAGTGGGAATGGATTCCGCCCGTAAGCTCATCGGGTCTACCCGGTATAAAGCCTGGTACTCCAGTATCCAGATAGCCCCGTCACCGTAAACGATCTTCTCGGAATCCGAATTCAGGGCAGGAACCTTCTCAAAGCGGATGGCGGGCGGTCCAACCGATGGGTCAACTACCTTATACAAGCCGCCTTCCCAGGCGCTGATCCACATCTCCCCCGCTGCGTTGGTGATATTGCCGATATAATTAGTATTTAATCCATTGCTTACATCGGCCGTAACGCTTGCCATTTTTTGTGTTGTAGGGTCCCATATATTGAGCCCCCCTGCGGTGCCGATCCAGATCCGGCCCAATCGATCCTCTTCCAATGCAAATACATTGTTGAGTAACAATTGCTGGTCGGGTGCGGAAGTAGTACTAAATAGCCTTTTACTTCCGCTTACCGGATCAATACGGATCACGCCGTTTTGCGTAGCCAGCCAGTACGCACCGGTAGAACTGATCAAAAGGGATTTTACCTGATTGCCGACGATCTGCCCCTTTTCTACATGAGAAATGTCGTGGTATTCGTAGAAATTGCCATCCGGATGGATCCGACTGATCCCATTAGAAGTAACCAACCAGATGATACCACTCCGGTCTTCCATGATCTGCCAGATCACATTGTTGGCCAGGGAATAGGGCACCTGGGGGTTCTGAAAGTAAGCTGTCATTGTCTTGGTCTGCGGATCATAGATGTTTAATCCGAAATCGGTGCCTAGCCATAGCCTACCGGATTGATCACTATGAATG
>JAGQXH010001033.1 GCA_020436695.1 Lewinella sp.
TTAAAACTCCTTTGGCTTGCAAAGCCCTGACTGTTTACACCAATGGAGATGTCACGAAATTCGGCATATCCGTTGTCCGGATGGTGACAGGTGGCACAGGCCACATCCCGGTCTCCGGAAAGAATGGGATCGAAAAAAAGAAGTTTACCAAGTGCCACTTTGGCCGTAGTGGTAGGGTTGGTTGCAGGAGCGCTCACCTCGATAGGTAATGCCCCTACTCTGCTCATTCGCTGCAATGCCATCTTTCTCTTTTCCCGTTCTTTCATTTGCCGGTCCTGCCCGAGATCCTCACCGGAGCAAGCGGCCAGTAGCAGACAGGTCAATGAAATGGTGCAAAGAAGGTATCTCGTTTTCACTGTATATCTTTAGCTGGTGGCGCGAGGCAAAGATACAATTTTTTTTATTTAAGATAAATTTGTCCGAAATAAAAAAAGGGGTACCAATAGGGTGCAAAACGGAAGAAATGTCATCAGATACTCCGGAAAGATGTCGGGCTCATCTGGGCATGCTTCTTGAAAAAATTGCTGAAGTGAGTCGCTTCCGAAAAACCGAGTGCGAAAGCAATTTCGGAAATGCTCCACTGACTGTGTTTGAGCAGTATCCTGGCTTCCTGTAGTATACGCTCAGCGATGAGTTGAGAAGTGGTTTTTCCCATTGTTTCCTTTACCGACCGGTTCAGATGATTGACGTGTATATTCAGCTGTTGAGCAAAATCGGAAGCTGTACGAAATTGCACTCGGGGGTGGTTCTCCTCAATTGGGAACTGTTGTTCGAGCAATTCCATGAACAGAGTGGTAATGCGCTGGGAAGCATTGATATCCTGCCGGTCCAATTGAGCAGAAGGCTGCATTTTCATGGCAATATGCAGGAGTTCGAACACGAGATTGCGCAGCACATCATATTTGTGAATGTAACTGGAACCTATTTCTTCAAACATCCGCTCGTAAATGGACCTGATCCGTAGCACTTGTTCATTCGACAGTTCAAAAATATGCTGGCCGGCAGGTTGAAAGACCGAATACTGATTCAGATCGCCAAACTGATTAAAGAAGTGTTGGTTGAAAATGCAAAAGAATCCGCCGTTGATCAGATCTCTTTTGGCCCATTTATAGGGGATCTGTGGATTGGAAAAGGACAGCGCCTGCATAGGGACATTTATCACCCGGTCTGCATAATGTACCTCTCCTCCGCCCAGTACCAGCATTACCTTATAAAAGTCACGCCGTTTGTAGGGGATAGACTTTGCTTCTTCTCCCACAAACGGGCCCAATGGAAATACGTTGAAGTGCCCGATCTCGTTGCGGATATTACCAGGCATCCAATCGAATTTCCTTTTATAAAAGTCCTCTAAAGTCTCTGGTCTGTCCATTGATCAACTTTTTCACTACCGCTTTATTTAAGTAATAGGCCCGTAATGAGAGGAAATGTGTGTTTTTCGTAGCCACTTCTTTGGCTCCCCTTCCGTAAAGATAAAACAAACTTACATTGACATTTTCGGCAATCGTATAATTTGGAGATAATTCATCAGCACATAAAATGTTACCTGGGCATAAATTCTCCGTCTCAATATCAAATGTTAGTTTAAACGTGAAACTAAGCCAACAATTTTGACTAATTTTGTGTTCATCTGAAAAGCCCGTGTCCTCCCGCAGGACCTCAAAAACTGAAAATACTATGATGGATCTAGCTGTAGCCAAAGCAAATCTGGAAAAGAATGGGTATCTCGACCTGGAGGTCGATCCCACACTCGATCTGTTCGAAGAGATCGAGAAGCTCAAAAAGGAAAAGAATGCGATCATCCTGGCCCACTATTACCAGGAAGCAGATATACAGGATATTGCCGACTACATCGGGGATAGCCTGGGACTGTCTCAGCAGGCAGCCAGTACCGATGCAGATATCATTGTATTTGCCGGGGTACATTTCATGGCTGAAACCGCCAAGATGCTGTCACCGGATAAAAAAGTCTTATTGCCTGACCTGAAAGCCGGTTGC
>JAGQXH010001034.1 GCA_020436695.1 Lewinella sp.
GAGTGGCCGGGACGAGGCTTTAAAATTGCAGATCTTGGGTGTTCTTGGTGAGGCTTATACCGCATTGGGAGAATATGAAGATGCCGACAAGATCTTTGCCGAAGCCATGCAATTAAATGATCAATCGCCGGAAATTCTCGCCCGTTATAGCTTATCTTTGTCGGCCCGGTCCGGTACGGAAAAACGCGCCGCAGACCTGGCACAGCAGGCCCTGAAGATTGCCCGCGAACATCCGCTTGCCCTTCGTGCACAAGCACAGGCTCTGTACCAAAAAGGAGATTTCGGCAAGGCACGCGATATTTTACAGGGCGTAATGGAGGCTGCCGGGGCAACGTCTCCGCAACTGTTGGAAGAATTCGGAGATGTGCTCTATCAACTCGGCAATGCGGATGAGGCGCTGGATTACTGGCAAAAGGCCCGCGAGCAGGGCCGGCAGACCAAGGCTCTGGAAAAGAAAATTAACGATCGGAAGATATAGAGTAGTCGTAAGCTGCCTGATCCATTACATTAAGCGATAGACTTACGACTAAAGACTCATTGACTTACGATTTTTATCATTGACTAACCAACGACTAACTGACTTTTTATGATCTCAGCAGGTTTTGTACACACGGTATATTTCTGGCTCAAAGAGGGTGTCACGGAAGAGGATAAGGTAGATTTTGAAAAAGGGCTGGCCAGGCTCTGTACTATCGATCTGATACAGACCGGTTACTTCGGAATACCGGCTATGACACCCCGCGATGTTGTCGATAATTCCTATGGCTACGGTCTGACCCTGCTCTTCAAGGACCGCGCCGATCAGGATATTTATCAGGATCATCCCGATCATCATGTATTTATCGATAACCACAAGCATCTTTGGGAGCGGGTGCAGGTATATGATTATCTGGTAAAATAGCTCTGATGTCCCGCCGGTCTTAGCGACGCAAAAGTTAAGGCAAAAAAAAGATCCCGAATGTCTGTGGAAACAACATTCGGGATCTTTTATAGGATCGGTCAAAAAGGCCTACGCCTGATCATCCTCTTCTCCCTCCTCATCTTTATGAAAAATATTGGGCACCCCATTCTCAACGATCGGTGCATCGGCTACCGGTGAGAGCGGATTGTGATTAATATCCGGCACTACTTCGTACGGACGGGAGCCGATCATTTTTTCCAGATCAGATTTGAGGATCACCTCTTTTTCGAGCAGTGCTTTGGCTACCAGTTCCAGTTCTTTGCGACGCTCCGTTAGTAACGCTTTAGCACGGGCATACTGTTCGTCCAGTAATTTCCGTACCTCCTCATCAATCAGGGTAGCAGTAGTATCGGAATAAGGCCGCTGATAACCTTCCTGAGACATCCCGTAAAAGGACACCTGCCCTACCTTACCGTTCATACCAAAGACCGTGATCATACTATAGGCCATTTTGGTCACCTGATCCAGATCACTTTGTGCACCGGTAGATATTTTTCCGAAGATCAGATCTTCCGCCGCCCGGCCACCGAAGGTCATACACATCCGGTCCAGTAGTGCTTCCGTACGGGTAATGTATTCCTCTTTAGGCAAATACTGGGCATATCCCAGAGTGCCTATTCCACGAGGGACGATCGTCACTTTCACCAGGGGCGATGCATGCTCCAGAAACCATCCGCAAACGGCATGACCGGCTTCATGATAAGCAATGATCTCTTTTTCCTGCGGGGCAATGAGCTTATTCTTCTTTTCCAGACCACCGATCACCCGGTCGAGCGCGTAGTTGAAATCATCCATGTCCACGGCCTTTTTATTGCGGCGGGCAGCAATCAGGGCAGCCTCATTACATACGTTGGCGATCTCGGCACCGGCAAATCCCGGCGTCATTTCAGACAAAATTTTCGGCTCGACGTCCGGTGCGGTCTTAATATTTTTGAGGTGCACTTTGAAAATAGCGGTACGCCCCTGAATATCCGGGCGGTCGATACCGATCTGGCGGTCAAAACGTCCCGGGCGCA
>JAGQXH010001035.1 GCA_020436695.1 Lewinella sp.
GAATCTTCAGTGGAAATCCGGCCTCAGTCCAACCCAGAGAAGACAATACGAAGCCAGCATTATCCAGTTTATCAGACAGAAAGCCAATTTGGATACCCTTATACTCCGATGATATGAAAGCATTGATCCTTGTCGATCTACAGAATGATTTTTGTCCCGGCGGTGCTTTGGCCGTCGCGGAAGGTGACCGAACGATCGATATCGCCAATCAATTGATACCTCGCTTTGATCTGGTGGTTGCCACCCAGGACTGGCATCCGGCCGAACATGAAAGCTTTGCCGCTCATCATGCCGGTGGACTTCCTGGCCAGGTGATCGACCTGCATGGTCTACCACAGGTACTATGGCCGATCCACTGCGTACAAGGCAGTTTCGGTGCCGATTTTGTAAGAGAATTGAACCGCTCCGGGATTGATCGCATTTTTGTAAAAGGCACCGATCCACACATCGACAGCTATAGCGGTTTTTTTGATAATGGCCACCGCAAAGCCACCGGACTGGGTGATTTCCTGAAAGAACAAGGCGTGACGGAGGTCTATGTTATGGGGCTGGCTACGGATTATTGTGTGAAATTTACCGCACTGGATGCACTGGGCCTGGGTTATGATACCAATCTGATCGTTGACGGCAGCCGTGGGGTGAACCTTCAGCCGGACGACGTGGAAAAGGCTATACATGAAATGGAAGAAAAAGGGGTTAAATTGGTGCACAGTAATGAATTGACCGAAGCCTAAGCAGCTACGGATGTCTTATCAAAATCCCTAATCAAAAAATCCAAATAAAATGACGACTACAAAAACAGGCTCGCATACCGCGAAAGAACTAATCGAGTTGGAAGACCGCTATGGTGCACATAATTACCATCCCCTGCCGGTTGTGCTCAGCCGGGGAGAAGGTGTGTTTCTTTGGGACGTAGATGGAAAACGGTATTATGATTTTCTGTCTGCCTATTCAGCCGTTAATCAGGGGCATTGTCATCCACGCATCGTAGGAGCCCTGAAAGCACAGGCCGAAAAACTGACGCTCACTTCCCGCGCTTTCCATAATGATGTACTTGGACACTACGAAAAATACATCACCGAATATTTCGGCTATGATAGGGTTCTTCCCATGAATACCGGTGTGGAAGGAGGCGAAACGGCCATCAAGTTGTGCCGTAAATGGGCCTACCAAGTAAAGGGCGTTCCACTGAATGAGGCCAAAATAATTTTTGTCAGCGGTAATTTCTGGGGCCGTACTTTGGCGGCCATTTCTTCCTCTACCGATCCCAGCAGTACCAAAGGATTCGGACCTTATATGCCGGGCTATGAGATCATTCCGTACAATGATCTCGGAGCATTGGCCGAAGCCTTGGAAGATCCTAAAGTAGCCGGTTTCATGGTTGAACCCATACAGGGTGAAGCAGGTGTAGTGGTACCTGATGATGATTATCTGCTCAAAGCCTACCAGTTGTGCAAAAAAAACCGGGTGTTGTTTATCGCCGATGAGGTACAGACCGGGATTGCCCGAACTGGGAAACTGCTCTGCTGCGACCATCATGGTTTCAAACCGGACATTCTTATTCTGGGTAAAGCCCTGAGTGGAGGCGTTTTCCCCGTTTCTGCTGTTCTGACAAGTGATGAGGTCATGCTGACCATCAAGCCGGGAGAGCATGGTTCTACGTTTGGCGGTAATCCACTGGCCTGCGCCGTCGCCATGGCTGCCCTGGAAGTGGTGAAGGACGAAAAACTGGCGGAAAAAGCCGAAGCGCTGGGAAAGATCTTCCGGGAAAGAATTCAAAACGAACTGGTAGATCCAAGTTATCTGGTAGATCTCGTGCGTGGCAAAGGTCTACTCAATGCCATTGTGATCAATGATGATGAAGAAAGCGATACTGCCTGGAACATTTGTCTACAACTCGCAGATAAAGGGCTCCTTGCCAAGCCGACCCATGGCAACATCATTCGCTTTG
>JAGQXH010001036.1 GCA_020436695.1 Lewinella sp.
TGGATAAGGCCAGGGAATATTACCAAAAGGCAATGGCAATGGACCCCGATGGAGCCACCGGTGCCAATGCGAAAAAGATGTTGGAAGAGATGGATAAATAAGCCCCCTCTGCCTTCGGCATCTCTCCCACAGGGGAGAATCTCAGTCAACAGCATAGTGAACGGATTTAAGAATAAACCTACTTTTTTGTGAAAGGCAGATGAAAAGAAAGAGTCGTAAGTCAGTTAGTCGTAAGTCAGCTAGTCGTAACAAACTGAGGACTTACGACTAACCGACCTACGACTTTTACTCACATCCGTACTTTTTCCCACGCAACGGTACCACCTCATATTCTCCGATCTTGGCCTGCAGGTCATAATCGTGAAACTGATAATTGGGCGTATACAGCACCGTATCCCAGTAAATAGTTTCGGGTTCGGTAGCACGTAGATCGCCGGAAGAGACCATCCATTTTTGCAGGGTTTCCTGCATGCCGGCCAGTCTTTCGGCATAAGCAGGGTCTTCGGCCAGGTTATTTAGCTGAAAGGGATCATCGTTTACAGCATATAGCTCTTCAGCCGGGCGTTTGCTGAAAGTCAGTTTAAAATAATCCGGCTGACCGGTCGAGGCACGGCCTTCCATATCCATGATCAGGAATTTACTGATGGAATTATCTACATCGCCATACTGACCGACAGACTGGTGCGTTACCGGATCACCGGCCGGCCAGCGTTCCGGCATAAAATTCCGGATATACAGAAAGTCGTGGTCCCGTACTGCCCGAACCGGGTAACTCAGATCCCCCTTTCTTACATTGGCGTGTCGCTCTCTTTCCAGAAAGACCATATCCCGGCCGCCGGTATTAGAAGGGGCTTCCAATAACGGCCACAAGCTCTGACCACTCATTTCCCCGGGAATATCCTGTCCACAGGCTTCCAGGAAAGTAGGAGCAAAATCGATGAAATTCATAAAGGCATCAGTCACCGTACCGGCAGCTATTTCGGATGGGAAACGCATCGCCAGGGGCATGCGCGTACCATAATCATACAAATTAGCTTTGGCCCGGGGAAAAGGCATACCATTGTCACTGGTCATTACGATGATGGTATTATCCAACTCACCGGCAGCTTCCAGCATTTGCAGGATCTGGCCGCATTCCCGGTCAAACCGCTCAACTTCAAAATAATAGTCCAGGATATCGTTGCGTATACAATCCACATCGGGTAAAAAGCCGGGCACAGTTACCATCAGTGGGTCCATGCCGGTGTGCAAACCCGTATTGGGGACATAGTCGCGGTGTGGATCAGTACTGCCGAACCAAAAACAGAAAGGCTGATCGGCGGGTTTCTTAGCAAAAAATTCCCGAAAACCGGCATAATCCTCTCCAGCCGGGTTGTGAGTATACCCTCCTTTTTTGAAATCTCCGGGGCCCCAACCCTTACGCGTTTTACCGCTGAAGTACCCCGCTTCGGTGAGCAGGCTCACCCAGTTGGGAAATTTACTGGGGATAACCGACCAAAGATTACCGGCGCTTTCCAATTGATGAGGGTATCGCCCCGTAACGATAGCGGCTCTGGACGGTGCACAGGAAGGCGCGGCGCAATAAGCATTATTAAAGAGTGCACCTTCCCGGGCCAGGCGGTCAAAAGTCGGCGTACGCACGATCTGGTCTCCGTACACTCCGGCGTGCGGGTACGACCAGTCATCGGCGATCATAAAAAGAATGTTGGGTCGGGTAATTTTTTCGGTAGTCGTTGCCGTTTCCTGTGTAACAGGCTTACAGGAGAAGCACAGCAGACTGAGCAGGCAGAAAGCTAGGTTTTTCATTTTGTAATGGTGTAAGATTTATTCGGGTAGTGAAGATAACAAAACTTACTCCATTATCCGGAGAGCTAAGTGACGGGGCAAAAATAAATGAACTAATTTTAGGTTTTTAATATTTTGCTAAGCCATTGACTAGCAGGAAATGGT
>JAGQXH010001037.1 GCA_020436695.1 Lewinella sp.
CCGGGCCTTTGAAACGGTTAACGGTGTGGCAGGTCATGGAGGGGCGATCGACGGCCCCGGCCCAACGGTAGCCAATGGGATGGTTTTTATTAATAGTGGATATGCCCTGTTTGGAGAGATGCCGGGGAATGTGTTGCTGGCTTTTGAGATAGAGTGAGCTTGAAGATAGGTATACTCGTAGCTACATGAGTTTACCGTTCCCAGCCGACCGAAATGGGGGAACACCATAATGTGGATGGGAATAAAAAACCGGCCCTCCGAGTACCCTGACCAACTCGCAAGAGTTGATGCAATTATCCAGAGGTATAGCCCCTTCGGAAGCAAGTCCGCCAGGAATAGCTACTGAACCTCCTCACGGTGCGACGATAATCTAAAAATTCATCCGGATGCCATTGCTGATAAAATACTGGGTTTTCGGTACCGTACCGGGTGGGCGGCTATCAAACAACAGAGAAGCTGCTGTGGAAAAATTCACCTTCCGGGTCAGTCGAATAGACAGGCCGACATTAGAAGACAGTCGAAAATCAGCCAGCTCAGCGGGCCGAGGCTGGAAGTAGAGCACATAGTCAAAATTAAGATAGGGATTCAATTTGAACTGCCCCGATACATAGGTACTCAGTCGCTGGTGCTGATTGGTGGTAATATTATTGAGATCTTCACTCGTCTCTTCGTATTCCAGCATGTAACTCAGGCCGAAAAAAAAGGCTGCCGTATCATTTTGAAAGAGTTCGAAACGCCCCCCCAGGCCATTCAGCAACCGGATATCAATTTCCTGGATCTCGTCCCACTGTACCTGACTGTACAGTTCCAGGCTCACCGTATTGCTCAACTGGTGGTTGTAACGCAGGTGGCCGAAAGCCTGATTGTTGAAATTTTTCGAAGGAGCCGCCGGATCATCCGAATCATTAAACTGGGTCAGGTGATAACCGGATAACAGGATGAGACTGTTACTGGCGTTCATATTCCATTGTGCACCGATATCGGTCCCGGTGATCACAGTCTGGCCGGCTTTGTTCTTGCGAATGGCGAAGTCGAGGTCCACTACCCCACTCAGTTTGCGGTCCTGGGCATTGATGCGTAGGGATTCTATATTGACGATCTGGGTAAAGGCAGTGCCACTGAACAGGAAGATCAGCAGCAATAAAAAAGCATATCTCATGGTGGATGGATTGTTTTCGTTTCGGGTGGGGGAAATGGAGCCCCTCTGCCTTTGACATCTCCCCCTAAGGAGAGAAAAGCCATAACAAAAGAGGCACTAAAAGTGTCATGCTGAATAAGCATAGTCATCGTGAAGCGCAAAAAAAAGAAAAATTTGGGAGACACTCTCTGGGTTCTTCCTAATTGATAGGCAATTATTTTTTTAATAACTTGCAACAATCGAAACTATAAAAACATCAATATGAAAAAAACGCTTCTCCTGACACTGCTGGCTATATTAACTTTTTCCTGCCAAAGACAAGTTGCTGAAAACGATCAGTCTTATCTGATCCGCAATGCAGATCGCATTCTTTCCGCCTACAATGCAGGCACGCTGCCCCGCTTTCAGAAGGCCAGGCATGTGATCGGTGATCTGTCTCTGGAAGAAAAATTCTTCGATGATCAGAAAATGATCTACCTAACGGTGGATGATTATACGTTTACGATCCAGAACGCTAAGGATTGGAAATATAAGTTCCCAAAAGGGAAAGTCGAGATCCTGTTCCTGGAAAAAGAACTGATCATCAATGACCTGCGCAACGGCCATAAGACGCTCTTTACGGTAAGTGAAGAAATGTCGGATTATGTCTCACCCCTGGAGGTTAGAGCTGTAAAAGAGGTTGTTGGGCTGGGTACGGTCAGCTATAGTTAGGATAGTGCCTTTAAAGCAAGGGGTTGTGTAAAAAGTCCCATTAAGCGTTTTGCTCAGAAATAATGTTCGGTTTTTCCTTAGCGCAGCCCCTCTAAC
>JAGQXH010001038.1 GCA_020436695.1 Lewinella sp.
TATCTTATCCAGTGATTATGCCAAATGGCTGAACAATAATCCGGAGAACCGGGTATTCAAGCTGGTTGACTACAATATGGACGGTGACATCAGTGCACTGGACTTCGAATTGTGGCAATCTAACTCCCCGAGATTTACTTCGGTTCCGAGAGACTAGAGGTGGAGAGGTCAGACTTTGCAGGTACTTGCCAGTGAAGTCTGACCCAGTGCTTGTTTGAATTCCCTCTGGAGTTCGGGCAGGCACATCCTCATTTATTCTTCAAATAATAAGAAATGATAAAATAATGAAAAACATATATATATATCTTCTCAGTATGCTAGCCCTTATCCAACTGCAGGCTCAAAAAAGCGATGGCAGGCAGTTGATCTGGAGTATAGGAGAAGTGGAAATGACCCGAGGTCAGGAAGTGGAAGTCCGTTATCCCATCCGGGTAGCTATTAGTGATGCGAGTGAAAATCCGGAATTAGGTAGCAGTACCTTCCGCTTTTTCTACGATGCCGGCCAATTGTCGGGGCTCAATATAGAATCAATCGCCAATGATTATCAGGTCAAAGGACTGAACCAGAGTAATGATGTCTTTGGAGACGTCTTCAATTTTGTTGGAGGAGGGGGGATCTTTGCCCAGTTCAACATTATGGCCAATCTGGAAAATCTCGTCGGATTATCTACCGAACCGGTACACGTAATGGATCTGAAATTTACAGTAGTACCCGGAACGAAAATACCGCTTTGTGCACCACTGGTGTTGGATAATCAGTCGGAACAAAGGAAGAACGGCCAGATTACCGATACGGGTTATTTAATGAATGAAGGCGGAATTTCCGGCACGTATCACCTCAACCACAACAAGAATGCCCTGCATCTGGCCGATGATGAAGTGGAGCATTATCTGTGGGAACGCAGCGCTGTATTCGGCGAGAAAGTGAACCGCTTGAGCGATCGTCCCGGCCATCCGATCCGCCTGAAAAGCAATACCTGTTTGCAACTACGAAAGCCGACTCTTTCCGTAGATCTTGATCTTTTCGATGTCTGGAAGGCCTCCAAAGACCAGATCCGTTTGAATTGGAAGACCCTTTCGGAATTTAACAACGGTTTCTTCGACATTCAGCAATCTGGAGATGGCGTTGTTTTCGAAACGATCGGTTCGGTGGAAGGACAATGGAATGCCCTGAAGTCAACTGAATATGAATTCCTCGATCTGCACCCCTTGGCCGGTAGAAATTATTACCGACTGATGATGGTAGACAACGATGGTAGTACGGTTTATTCGCAGGTCAGGACCGTTGACTTTGAAGAAACTCCTGCTGCTGCAGTAACGGAGGATTGGAACATTTCCTATTTCCCGAACCCTTCCAGAGGCAGCGTGTATCTGTCTTCCAACATAATGCTTACTAACGTTGATTTGGAGGTTTATAATACGGCCGGACAACTTGTGATCAGAAAAGACAATGTGTCTTCTGAGAGTACGCTTGACCTATCCGGATTGAATGCAGGGATCTACTCACTGACTTTGATCGACCGGGAAGGAAAGCAGATGGATACTCGCAAAATAACCATTGTTAAGCAGTAAAATTTTTCTAGCTCGCTAAAACCATTTCGCTAGAACCGGAGAAAATCACTGGCATCATCTAATCACTTGCCTGGACTTTGGTAACCAGCCGGAGTTGGGATGGATCACGCTGTACGGGCTTCATACCCGCATGGTCTCTGGAGACTATTTGCGTGAATCAAACAGCTCAAGCTACAGGTCTGGTTAACCAAAGTTTAGGTAGATCTATGCCTTAAATAACAAATCAACAATATCGATCACATGAAACAAAGATTACTGCTAATTTTGGGCTTTCTCCTTATGGCCTCTTTCGCATTCGGTCAACGAACGCTGGAGTGGAGTATCGGAGAAGTTCAGGCGACCTGCGGGGATGACATT
>JAGQXH010001039.1 GCA_020436695.1 Lewinella sp.
CTTGATCTTTTTCGACCAGAATTCGTCCTGTAGGTCTACTTTAGAAAATGGAATGGGCTGAATGGGATAATCTTGCCGGTCCTGACTTTTAAGTGGCAGCGCCACCAATGCACACAGGCAAGTTGTCAGCAGTGTTGGGATAATATTTGTTTTCATACGCAATGTTTAACGATAGGTACCGAAAAACCAAGCGAAATGGCTTCCGGTTTCTAGGGATGACATGTAGTTTCCTATCTTTTTTCTATCTAACGGTTTTTGGCAAAAATTTATTCGATTGCCTGCATAGTAGTTTGACGGAAATAAATAAACCAATTTTTTTTAGAGGTTTTAAAAATTTCACACACCATCTCCTGATCGTCAATGGCTTAGCAAAATATTGAAAACTTGAAAAATGTTCATTTATTTTTTCTCCGTCCCCAAGATTGGTTTTATACGATCTAATTTATTCTATAGTTTCGGATTTTGGTGCAAAAAACCAGTTCTGTAACTGTAAAATGGCCAAGTTATTTACCATCATGGCTTGCCGTGATCCGGCTACTGGCAGAAATGAAATAACACTGTAGAATATTTACGGTATTGGAGAAAGATTTAAGCAATAAGCAAGCCGAACCTCAGCCGGTCAGCGGACCCGGCGAGGGGTGGTGCACCATTATGTGGGTGGGAAATAAAAATGGCCCGCCCACCACCTTACCACGCTCTCCTGGGTAAAGTCCGGCCCCCGGATGAAGGACTGAAAGCCCGATAGTGCAGCTATGCGTTCTGACTACCTCACAGGCTAACGTTCATCCACAAAGGGTTACCGCCCATATGTGATCGTCGACGAAGAAAATATTGTTGGTTTGCGCTGAAAAAAGTCGTTAACCTACGATAGAAGGGAATAGCTATGATTAATGCCTGAGGCACTAGGGGAAATGAACCTTTGAAATGCTGGGGAATTCGCAGCAAATATAAACATAATTTTTTAATAAACGAAATTAAAAACAAAAACAACCCATCAATAAGGTGCATTGCACATACGTTCCTTAATCCTTAATGAACTGCCCCAACAGCATAAGCTGCTGCTCATTCTTTCCACCATATACCAAATAAACGCCGGCGTCCAGATACGAACAGGATACATCGATCTGATCGCCGGAGGCAACGGCCTGCTGCCAGACCCGGCGACCATCGATGGAGAAAATGAACATTTGGTCAATTACCCGGCCTTCGGAGGGGATTAGGATCTTTACGTGATCCATCACCGGGTTGGGGTAAATTTGCACACTCGACTGACTCGAAGAGAGCGCTTGTACAACTACAATATTGGAAAAACTAAACTGTCCGTCATAGTCTATCTGCCTGAGGCGGTAGTAATGCTGAATAGCCCGGGAAGTTGGCTGGTAATACCATTCATAATTCGTCGACTCCTCGCTGGTCCCCTGTCCGGCTACCTCTCCAATCCGCTCAAATCGAAGACCATCCGTACTGTGTTGAACTTCAAAATGGCTGTTGTTCAACTCTGAAGCCGTTTGCCATTGCAAATGATGACCAGAAGTGGTGGCTTCTGCCCTGAAGTCCACCAGTTCCACCGGTAGTATACCGTCGCTGGCAATGGTAAAAGCACCGAAATTGCTCAGGTTGGAGCGGAGTATCGCATATTGTGAAGCACCGAATACATTCAGATTACTGGCCGATGCAGGGAAATTGTAATCCCAGCCGGTACCATCGAACCGGGAGATCCAGCAGGCGGAGCGGTCGAAATTGCTTTGTTCGTCCACTCCATTCCAGAAGATCTGTAGGGAAAGCGTATTGCCAAAGGCTGCTACCGGTTCAAAATGCCAGGTTTTATCGACAAAATCTGTATTGGTGCCCAATCCGGATGGACTCACCCCATTCTCTACCCAGGCATCAAAATAACCGGAACCCGCAAAGCTGTTCGCTCCAGT
>JAGQXH010000103.1 GCA_020436695.1 Lewinella sp.
CGTTGGGCCAACAGCGCCATGCCACCACCTATCCCACAGAGTACCAGTCCGGCTACCAGATTGGTCTTCTTTCCAATGGGGGTAGGTGTAAAGAAAATGGCGATCAATACCAGGACACCGAAAAAAAGTAAAAACACGCCCAAGGCATAATTGATCTCTGCCGCTTTTAGTTTTGCTTGTTGTTCTGCATCCATATTCAAAAAATCCAATAGATGTAAAAGGTCAGTGCCAGTACGGTAATTGCCCAGATCTTCAGGTTTTTCCACCAGTGTATTTCTTCCTTTTTCAGCCCTTCAAATATATATTTATCCGGGATCGATATCACCAGAACCCCAATCAGCACAAAAAGTCCAAGAAAAATATACTTAGCCGTTTCTGTTGAAAAATCCGCCAACCAATCAAAGTTCAGCATAGTAATTGAGTTGAAATGTGGGCCTCGCTTATTGACAATATAGTTACTATGAAATACTTAGCTCCGTCACTTATCTGTTTTTGTAAACCAGTCCTTTGAGACGTTCCCGGGAAAAAGGTTTGGTAAACAAACTTACGATCACCGTAACCAAAAAACCGGTTACGAATGACCACCAGGAAACGTATAGAAATGGGTCTTCAATGGTAAAGATCCCTTCGACCGTATTTAATACCACTGCCACAGCTATACCGCTGACCAGGCCGGCCAACCCTCCCATTGCTGTTGTCCGTCGCCAAAAGATGCCCAGCAAAAGAATAGAAAAGATCGGCCCCTGGAAGTAAGATAAAAAGGTCTGTACCGCCACATAGATCCCGGGAAACATATCGCTTACCGGAGCGGTAACTACTCCGATCACCAATAAGACAATTGTAGTTATTTTACCAACGCGCAGGTAGTGTTTATCATCCGCTCCTTTCCGGAAGTATGGTTCATAGATATCCTTGGTGAAAAGCGTAGCCGTGGAATTCAGCATGGAATCCACACTCGACATCAGACCGGCGAAAAAGGCGGAGAACATCAGCCCCGTCAGGCCGGAAGGCAACACGCTCTTGATCATCATGGGCAGTGCCTGATCACCATCCTCCAGACCGGGATGTAGCACGATGGCCATCAAGCCGGGAAAAAGTACCAGCACCGGTATCAGCAACTTGAGGCTGGAAGCGAAGATCATGCTCGCCTTGGCATCCCATTCACTTTTTGCCGTCAGGCACCGCTGCACAATGGCCTGATTGCCGATCATATAGGCATTGGCCATGACAAACGTCAGACCGAACAATATGCCCGACCACGGATAAGGTGTGGGCGTATCTGACGGTTGTATGAGGTCAAAATGTCGTTCGAATTCAGGGCCTTTGGCCTGGATCTTTGTCACCAGCCCTTCCCAGCCGCCAACGGCCTCAAAGCCCAGGTAAACCAGGGTAAAACCGCCCACAAACATGATGACCATTTGCACCACATCCGTCATCACTACCGCTGTAATCCCTCCGAAATAGGTATACAAGCCCACCACTCCGGCCGTGATCACAATGGATATCCAGATCGGCCATCCCATCAGTGCATTGAGGAGTACGGCACTGGCCCAGAAAAGCACCCCAAGATCGAAGGCAAAAAAGATGATCCAGCTGAGGGAGGCGATGGTGCGTACGCCGGAATTGTATCTCCGTCCCAGATATTCGGGAATGGTATACATACCGCCCCGCCAGAAATACGGAATGAAAATGAAAGCCGCAAGCAACATGGCCGGCACCGAGCCGATCCAGTCGAAGTTGCCGACGGATATGCCATACCGGTATGCCTGGCCGGAAATGCCCACAAAATCCATAGCTCCAATATCGGAAACGACGATTGACATGCCGATAGCCCAGAAAGGCAGGCTACGTCCTCCCAAAAAATAATCCTCCGAGCTGCTGACAAATTTGCGGAAGTAATACCCCAGAAAGAGTATTCCGAGGATGTAGGCAATAACGATAAAGTAATCTATGCCGGTGAGCATTTCCCTGCGCTTGTTGTAAAGTTTGGTTTAATTCTCTATCACAAAGTAGGCGCAAGTTTTGGGTTCTACTTCTGTTTTTTTGTTTAATTCCCATAGTTTTTTGACGGGCACAGGTATACGGTCGGCCTGTCTATTGGGGTGAAAAAGCTGCAAGCAACCGTGTAATTGCCCACATCATTATTGGCTATCCGATCCGGGCGATATCCTTGCAGGCCAATGCACATTCCAGTTCATCTATAAATACACACATAAAATTAGGCAGGGCCCGTTTTTTAAGACTGACGGAATACCAATTGCGCACCACTTTCCGGGCCAGGGGAATGGCTACCAGTTCGCCGCGCTCCAAGTAGGGCTGAATGGACCACTCCGCCAGAATAGAAGCCCCCATTTCCGCTTTTGTCATCTCAATAACTGCTTCCGTCAATTTCAATCGCAGGATCTCTCCCGGCCAGGCATCATTGGCCTTGAATACCTCATTGATGATGGTGCTGTTCTCATCCGGCACATCGACCATGATCAGCGTTTCTTCGGTAAAATCTTTGGGATAGATCTTCTTCCGTCCGGCCCAGGGATGGTCCGGGCTGACGATCACCTGTAATTCGTCAGCGAATAAAGTCCTAAATTGTAGGTTAGGGTTTTCCTGGTAGTCGCTGGTGAAAACCAGATCGACTTTTCCGTCCAGCAAGTAGTCAAGGGCTTCATAGGTGGCCTCGGGGATGACGTCGATCTTTACCTTTGGGAATTCCTCTTTGTATGACTTCAGTACAGGAGAGAGCCAGTGATAACAGGTATAACATCCTGTGGTGAACCGCAGGGTGCCTTCATTTTCCCGAGTCATACGGTGAATATCGCATTTGAGCTGGTCCATTTCACAAAGTATCGTTTCGGCGGTCTGTAATAGCCGCATTCCGGCAGCCGTAGGCAGCATTTTTTTTCCGGTTCTGACAAATAACTGGGCATCCAGCTCCAGTTCCAGTTCTTTGAGCTGGTGGCTCAGGGCGGATTGAGAAAGAAAAAGTTGTGCGGCAGCCCGGGTGAGGCTCCCCTGCTCTGCTACTGACTGGATCAGTTTAAGATGTCGGATCTCCATCTATTAATTTGACTAATGGATTCTACAAAATCATTTCATTTTCTTCATATAAAGATTAGCATTATTTTTGAACCTGTCAAGTACGTTAGTCTTCTGCTCCCGAATTCAGCAGAAAAATACCTACGGCTTATAACGAATCTGTCATAGACACTAAAACCATACCACCACATGACTAAAACATTGGAAGAATTAAAATATCCGATCGGCCCTTTTCAATACCGAGGGGATTACGACGAAGCCACCCGGGCCCAATACCTGGAAAGCATTCGCAGTCTGCCGGCACGTTTAAAAGAACTGGCTCAGTCGCTGACCGAAGAGCAGCTCAATACCCCATATCGTCCCGGCGGCTGGACGATCAAACAATTGATCCATCACATTGCCGACAGCCACGTCAACAGCTACATTCGCTTCAAACTGGCGCTGACCGAAGATAACCCGGCCATCAAACCCTATGATCAGGATGGCTGGGCCAACCTACGCGATAGTGCCGTAACGCCTGTCAGTGTTTCCATACAATTACTGGATGCCATACATACCCGCTGGGTGAACCTACTGGAGGGATTTTCAAGTGAAGAATGGCAACGTACCGCCTATCATCCCGAGAAACAAAGACCGGTTTCCCTAAATGAATTCCTGGCCCTATATGCCTGGCATTGTGAGCATCATTTGCAGCAGATTAAGAATGCGGTCTGATGTTGTGATGTTATAATGCTGTGATTCTGTAATATTGGAGTATTGCATGACTTGGAGATACTGCGGCTTATTCGACGGCATTGAGAATATATCACCCGACTGTAAGTGGGGGCGGATGAACTGACATTCGCTCCCTTTTTTTATTTTGAAATCCTAACTACCGTAAACCGTTCAACGTTTCTTATAGATCGGCACCGTAGAGCAGGGCTCGCCGTACATAATGCTTTTTGCTACAGGCTGGAGCAAACGGGTAATTTCCAGATAGGCGCCAGGCGGCACAGGCTGGTCTCCGCAACCTTTGATGACGATGCGTTGATCGGTAAAGGTATCCAGATCTAGGTTGGCCAGTTTTTGATATAGATAGTGATGAACGTAAGTCTTCTGGTCTCCCTGAAAAACATCCGTTGCATAAGGAGCCGCGTGCGTTGCCACCAGCATGTAAGCCCACATGGGTATTATGGCATCGGAAGAACAATAAACAAGCAAGGTTTTACCCTCATAAGCCGGCCAGTCATGCACTTTGACCGCTTCCCGAAAATCTTTTTCGCGCAGGATCAGTTCCCGAAACAGATAGTCCTTCAGATCAAAAACGGCCACTTCCGTTTTTGGTAAATAATCCGTCAGATCTATCGTGATCAGACCACTGGCGGCCACTCTGTTGACAAGTTTTGAATCCGTGCTCATAAAACCTTGTTTTTCAAACAATTCCCCATTCTCTCTTTAACTATCACTTAGCCCCGAGAACCCAGCAACTAAACTATTCTTCTTCACCGGATGCCTCATTAACATCTTCTTCAATAGGTGCCTGTTCACCGATCTGGTTTTCCGGTTCTTTGAAATCCTTGGGCTTGGGCAGATCGTCGAGACTTTTCAGGCCGAAATAATCCATGAATTTTGGGCTGGTACCATATAGTAATGGACGACCGGGGCCATCGCTACGCCCTGTAATGGAAACAAGCTCCTTTTCCAAAAGTTTTTGGATGGCATAATCACAGTTTACTCCCCGGATCTTTTCCAGTTCTCCCTTGCTCACCGGTTGTTTATAAGCTATGATGGAGAGGGTTTCCAAGGCCGAACTGGACAGGCGTTTCTTCGTCGTTTGCTTCAGATAGATGCCTACGGTATGATGATAAGCCCCTTTGGTCAGAAACTGATACCCTCCTGCGATCTCAGCGATCTCAAAAGGGAAGATCTCATCCCGGTACTTCACTTTTATATCTTCCAGGGTTTTCTCCAGTTCATCCAGATGGAACTGCAGGCCAAAGCTTTCTTCCAGACAATCCCGGATCTCCTCCATCCCAATGGGCGTTTCTGCGGTGAAGATGAGGCTTTCTATATGTTGGGAAAGGTCTTTCAATTTTTTTTTCGCAAAAATAGTTTTTTTTTGATAGCGGCATTGCTACAGTCTCCCCGCTTTCATTTCCCGGGCTGCAAAATCTGCTGCCCTTGCAGTAAGGGCCATATAGGTCAGGGATGGATTCTGCGTACCGGTCGAAGTCATACAGGCCCCGTCCGTAACAAAAACATTGGGGCAGGCGTGCAGTTGGTTCCATTTATTCAAAAGTGAGGTATTGGGATCGCGCCCCATGCGCACTCCTCCCATCTCATGAATATCCAGGCCCGGAGCCTGTCCGCTATCGGCCGTGTTGATCGATTTACAGCCTGCGCTTTCCAGCATTTCGGCACCCTGGGCCAAAAAGTCCTGCAGGAGTTTTTCGTCGTTTTCCTGATACCCGACGGAAATAACCAGGCGTGGTATGCCCCATTCATCCGTCAACTCATCGCTGAGTCTTACCTGATTTTCGGCCACCGGAACGGTTTCTCCCTGCATCATCATATAGATGCTCCACGCACCGGGTTCCGAGATCTTCTCCTTAAAGGCCGCACCGATCCGGTGTTCTTTCTCCGGACGGCCCCAGGAAGTTCGGGTAGCGGTATAAAAACACATATAGCCCCGGAGGAAGTCCGTTTCCTGCCGGTGAACATTTCTGAAATTGGGCATCATTACTGCCGTCGGCCGACGACCGTAATAATAGGCATCTTCGTTGCCTTCCCAGCTTGCAGTGAGAGATCCCCGGTAATTATGAAAAGCGATATACTTGCCCAGCAATCCATTATCATTGCCCAACCCGCTGGGGAAGCGGGTAGACGTGGAATTAAGCAGGATCAGATTGGTATTCAGACAGGAGGCATTAACAAAAATGATCCGGGCAAAATATTCCGTAGTGGCTTTGGTAAGGCGATCCACTACCCGGACACCACTAGCCTTACCCGACACCTCATCGTAAATAATGGAATGTACTACCGAATCAGGGCGAATCGTAAGATTCCCGGTTTTATCCGCCCAGGGTAAAGTGGCAGAGTTGGAGCTGAAATAGCCTCCGTAGGGACATCCCCGGTAGCAAAGATTACGCGCCTGGCACTGCCCGCGTCCCTGCTGTAAATGGACTGCCCGCGGCTCCGTCAGATGAGCACATCTTCCGATAACCACCTGTCGATCCGGATAACTTTCTATAATGCCCTGCCGGATGGCCTTTTCTACCTCATTCATTTCCCAGGGTGGCAGAAACTCACCGTCGGGCAAAGTATCCAGGCCATCTTTATTACCACTGATACCGACAAATGATTCGACGTAACTGTACCACGGAGCCAGGTCATCGTACCGGATGGGCCAGTCTACCGCAAATCCGTCGCGGGAGGGTCCTTCAAAATCATACGGGCTCCAGCGCTGCGTTTGCCGGGCCCAGATCAGGGATTTCCCCCCAACCTGATACCCACGGATCCAGTCAAACGGTTTTTCCTGAATGTAGGGATGCTCCTGATCCTTGACAAAGAAATGTTCGGTATCCTCCCGATAGGCATAGCAGCGGGACGTTACCGGGCTTTCTTCATGCATCTGTTGGGTCAGCTGGTTGCGGTAGGGAAAATCCCAGGGATTATACATAGCCGTGGGATAATCCGTTACGTGCCGCACGTTTCTTCCACGTTCCAGAACCAGGGTTTTGAAGCCCTTCTCGCATAATTCTTTGGCGGCCCAGCCTCCACTGATCCCGGAACCGATGACGATGGCGTCGAAATGATTCGTGTTTTGCTGTTCGTTCATAGATAGTAGTACATTCAGTCAAATAGCCCAGGCTTTTTCTCCACCCTGATAAGGTACCGAACCGTCATATTTTCCAGGTACCGGAACGTAGCGCAGGGCCTGCGTAGCACCGGCTTCCGAGGTAAAGTATCCCAGGAGGGTCATGCCTTTGAGGAGGGTAAAATAGGGAGGCGTTCCATTTGCAGTCATTTGCTGGTGCATTTCGGCTTCGATATCCAGTTTCACCAGGTAGTCGTGTTGTTCGTCTGCCTTTAATTCCAGAAAGGGTGTTCCAAATTGCTCCTTACAAGTCTCCTCGAAAGTAGTCAAACCATGTTGGACCACCTGCTGATCTTCTTCAGATAGGCAATCAGCTACATAACGGTCTATGAATGCGCCGACACCCGCCGCTTTCGCCCCCGGTGATCCTGGTGTAGTGGGTAGAATAGTCTCTGCGATCTGGTCCAGGAGTTCCAACTCTCTCTTGGTAAAATACACTAATGTCGTACTTTCCTCAGGCCGGCAACCGTTCAAAAACAATGGAGCACTGATCAGGGATCGGCTTAAAAGAACGGATATCGCAGACATGGCGTCTCTTCTTCTCATAACTGATGTGTCTTTATGGCCCTTAAGGGACGGATAAAAAATAACTGGTACAAGTTTAGATCTTGAATATTTTGCAAAGCCACTAACTATCGGGAGGTGGCGGGAAAATATTCAAGATCTTTCAAAAAACTTGTACAAGTTATTTCCGTCAAACTACTAAGATAAAAAAAGTCGCACTTTCTCCCCTGCATTTACTAATGCCTCCTGTAAAATTGGCTATCTTTTGCCGGTAAATTATTACGGTAAACTATCATCCATATTCCAATGAAGCAACGCAAATTCCTACTGACGGAAAAAGAGATCCCGGAGCAATGGTACAACATTGTTCATGATATGCCGAACAAGCCATTGCCCCCTTTGCATCCCGGCACCAAAGAACCCATCGGCCCGGAAGCCTTGGCCCCACTCTTTCCCATGGAACTGATCAAACAGGAAGTCACCACCGATAAATGGGTGGATATTCCCGAAGAAGTGCGGGATGTTTACAAGATCTGGCGGCCAACGCCTATGTTCCGCGCCTACGGGCTGGAAAAAATGCTGGACACCCCGGCTAAGATCTACTACAAATACGAGGGGGTAAGTCCTTCGGGCAGCCATAAGCCGAATACGGCGGTAGCCCAGGCCTATTACAACAAAAAAGAAGGGGTAAAAAAGATCACCACCGAGACCGGAGCCGGCCAGTGGGGCAGCGCACTCAGCTTTGCCTGCCAGTACTTCGGTATCGAGTGTGAGGTGTACATGGTGAAGATCAGTTATGAACAGAAGCCCTATCGTAAGGTGATGATGAACACCTGGGGCGCTAAGGTACACGCATCTCCTACCAATCTCACCGAAGCCGGTAAGAAGATCCTGGCCGAAGACCCCAACTCCCCGGGCAGCCTGGGCATTGCCATCTCCGAAGCAGTGGAAATGGCGGCCAAAGATGAAAATACCAAGTACGCACTCGGCAGCGTGCTCAATCACGTGCTGATGCACCAGACCGTCATCGGGCTGGAAGCGATCAAACAAATGGAAAAGGCCGGAGATTTGCCGGATATCGTGGTCGCTCCTTTCGGCGGCGGTTCCAATTTTGCCGGTATCAGTTTCCCCTTCCTACGGTTGAATCTGGAAGAAGGAAAAAACATCCGCTGTATCGCCAGCGAGCCGGCCTCCTGCCCGAAACTGACCCGCGGTGTGTTCCGCTATGATTTCGGGGATACCGTTGGCATGACGCCCCTGCTACCTATGTACACACTTGGCCATACCTTCGTACCTGCGCCCATCCACGCTGGGGGATTGCGTTATCACGGTGCCGGTGTGGTGGTCAGCCAACTGTTGAAAGATAAGCTGATCGAGGCCATCGCCCACGATCAATTGGAATGTTTTGAGGCCGGTGTAGCCTTTGCCAAAGCGGAAGGCATTATTCCGGCGCCGGAAACCAACCATGCTATTGCCACCGCTATTCGCGAGGCGAAACGCTGCAAGGAGGAAGGGAAGTCGGAAACCATCCTGATCCACCTTTGCGGTCATGGTAATTTCGACCTGGCGGCTTACGAGAATTACCTGTCTGGTAATCTGGAAAAACACGAGATCACCTCGGAGGAGATCGAGGCGGCTTTGGCTAAGTTGGATACGCCGGTTATTTAGGCGGCCCCTCGACTACGCTCGGGGACCGCCCTGAGCGAAGCTAGGGGACTCGCCCTGAGCGAAGTCGAAGGGCAAAAAAAGCTGATCGGAAACATTGATCCGATCAGCTTTTCTTTTATGAGCATTGAGCCTTAGCCGACCAACCACCGAATGATGACCATCGACTTACGATTAACAGACTAGTTAAATACAATCTTCTTCGTCAAGATCCCTTCCTCGAATCGGACCCTGGCCAGGTAGATTCCCGGAGGTAGATTCCCCCGCTCCATGGTAAATTGATGCGCATTGATCTTCAGATGAGATTGTACCATCAAGCCTTTGAGGTCGAAAACGCGGATCTCCTTCATCGGGTGCTCAAAGCCGGAGCGGAACTGTACTTCGCTGCGTGCTGGATTGGGCCCCAATTGCAGTTCGACTAATTTGGCATCAACGATCTCATCCACACCAACTACACCTAGGGCATCCAGACATTCTGTCAACCCAAGAGCTGCACACCCGCGCGGCGCGTAATACATCATTACGGTGTCAATGTAAACCAAAGCTTTCTCTTTGGACATATCCGGATTAGTGATCAGGGTATTGGAATTCAGGGTATTGGGATCAATGGGTTCCGGAAGGAATTGATTCAATACATTCACCTCTGCGGTCATTTGTGCCACACCGTACCAGTCCCAAAGGCCAGACCGGGGCTGCCCGATAGATGCGCCTTCCAGAAAAGGATACATATTTTCGGTGGCCAAGGTAGTTACCTCCTGGCCGGGAAACTGGAAGGCGACAGGTTTCAAGGCCTGCACCTTTAAATTGAGGAAATTAACCAGTTGATTGATCGGAGCCAGTACGTCGTTCACCCCTTCTACATTGGCAGTATCCACCGCCGTTCTGGATCCGGAAACATTCACTACGAAATCACCGGTGGTGGGCACAATTACCGGTCCGTTACCGAAAGGAGCAAAAGGATCGGTAGCTAGATGGAAACCTACTAAAGCAGCTTCCGAACTGGTAGCCGAAGTACCGTCGATCCAGCTGGCATCACCAAGGGCTCCCCCCATATTGACTGCCAGCTGAAAATCAGAGGAATAGGTAGGCCAGTTGGGGATACAAAGTGGTTTCTCCGTAGTACCGTAAGGGTTACCCACCAAATTAGTATCTACATAAGGTAAGAGCGTTTCCGTATCGATAAACTTATCGAGATTCACTTCTTCGAAATCATCCAGGAAAGCAGCTCCGGCTGAGATATAGCCCCCGGTGCCTTGCCCCCAGGCTACGATCTTATCGGAGGCAATACCGTAAGGATTTTCCTCCTCTGCAATCGTTTTTCTCAAATAGCGAACGCAGGAACGAAAGTCCTGAATACCCCGATAAGCTGCATTAAGCAGGGTACCGGTGCGGGTATTCTGTCCTGTAGGTCCTGTCGCAGTAGGGTTCCAGCCGGCACGATAGGTAGCAGAAATGGCCACATAGCCCATTTTAGCAAGACGGGTACAGATCTCCACGGCAGCTGAATCACGTTTACCTCCCGTAACCTGACCATTAATGTACTGCGGTAGGAAACTACCGGTATGCAGATAGATCACCACTGGCCGGTCAGTAGCATCATCTCCAACCGGAGTATAGACATCCATGGTAAGAGATTGAGCGGCAGCAGACCCAGTAAGCACAGAAATGGCATTGGCATAAGGAACGTTAGTCTCAACACTTACGCTGGTGAATACCTGGTCCAGATAGCGCACCTGTGCCTGCATTCCCACCACACCTAAAACGAAAAGTAACGATAAGATAGTGTTAAATCGTTTCTTCATAGAAGCAAGTTTTTATTTTTTAGAATAGAGATTGTTGCTGTTTATTTCTTCTTAAACTCATACAATACCGAAACATAGGCCAGACGCCCGATCCGGGGACCGCCATATGTCTGGAATGTCTGCTCATTCAAAATATTGGAGGCGCCAATCTTAAAAGTCGTATTGATCTTTGCACTATGCCAATTGATCTGGGCATCCAGCAGAGCATAAGATGGAATCAGACCGGTAAATTGGGGTGAACCCTCAAATATAAAAGTATCGATCCATTTGTAATTGATATTGAAACCAAAATTCGGGATCTGAAGTGCGCCCAGGTTGATCGGAATGTTCCGACCGGCCAATCCGATGTTATATTTATGTTCCGGTGTGTTAAAGGCCGGAATGATCGGATCATCCGTTTTCGTATTCAGTACATTCCAGGAATAATTGCCGTTGATCACGTAATAATTGCTGAAGTAATAGTTAAACCCGATGGAAAAACCCTGTGTAGTCACCTGATCTGTGGCATTGGCTGCAACCCGATAGGGCTGCACCCGCAGCGGAATACCGGTAGTTGGATCAAAGCCGGCTTCTACCCCTAGGTTGTACCCGATAAAATCATTGTAAAAGCTGTAATAATAGGTTGCATCGAGAAACAGCTTTTCAAACAAAGTTGTGCGATAACCCACTTCCACCGTTTTGACCTTCTCCGGCCGGATTGGGTCTACGTCGTAGTATTCCAGCACATTTTTATCCAGCGTATTCAGATAATCGCCGAATGATTCAATGGAGATCAGGTTTTTGAAACCGTCGAGATTGCCCAACAGAATAGCCCGTCCCACATTATAGAAAAGATACTGATCAGCCAATGTAGGATTCCGGATGGCCGAGGAAAAGGACATTCTCAGCACATTATTCTGTGACGGCATATAGACCAGAGAAGCAGCCGGCGAAAAGAGATAATCAAAGTTCTTGTTCTTATCGAGCCGCAGAGAGGCGCTGATCCGCAATTTCCGGTCCAGTTCCAAAGTACCGCCGCCGTAGATGCCGTACTCGTAGGTATCGATATTACGGCCGAAAGTATCCAGCAATATAGAGCCCTGTGAATTAGGTGTGTACATCCGGTAATTGGCGCCGATACGCAGATCGAGATCAGAAACCGAGCCACCGGAAGCCAGATCGTTGAACATGTATTCACCGTGTACATGATACAGCGCCGAACGGTCATAAAACTTCGTACCACCTTCCGCGAAAGATATTTTGCCGGTTATATCGTCAAATTCCGCCTGAAATGCCGCCGTACCGGGTTCCAGAAAATCACTTGAACCGTCAACAGGGTTGCCAGTATTGGCTTTCCCTTGAGCTTCCTGGTGAAAAGTAAACAATTTATCGCGGACATCCGGTTGAGCCAGAAAAGAACTGAGCGCCGCCCGATATTCAGCCGGTCGGCCGGCATAGTCCTGCGGTCTCGGGTAACCTTCCATCTGCCTCAACTGCGGCACCACGGTTATACTCCAGTAATTGATGTAATCAGCCCGCCAGTTATTACCAACTTTTGCATTTTGCTGTAGCAAAAGGGCCGTAAAATAAGGATCAAAGGAGTCTCCGGCATCTTCGTGGGTGACGTATGCACGCAGGAAGTATTTGTCCCGCTTCGTAAGTTCCAATCGGTGCTGATAGAATTTGATATTGCGCAGACTGAAACGATTATCTCCCTGATAAACAGTTGTGCCCGTACTGTAATTAGAGGAAAGGATCACTTCCGGAGATTCTACGGCAAGGCCGGGTTTTAGGCGAAAATGAAAGGCTGCTCCGGCTTTCAGATTACGGGAATCGTAATCTACCAGATCTTTCTCATCGTATCCACGCCGGTGAATGATACCCAGGCCAGGCAGGGATAGTGTATTGCTGAAATCATTAGCCGGCAGATATTCATCCCCATAGGTATTTACCTTATCGTAACCTCCGGGGTTATCCCGACCGGTATCCGTATCGTATACCGGATCTTCATTATCGGCTACCCAGTCGTTGGCCCGGAAACCGAAAAGATTGAATTTATAGGCAAAAAATTCCTGTCCGCTCTTGTTACGGATCGCATCGGCCCAGCGCAGACCGCCTTCAAACAGACTGCGTTCACCTCCTTTGGCCATTACACTCAGGCCCTTCTGCAAAAAGGGATCTTTGGTTTCCATACTGATCACACCGTTGAAGGCATTCGGGCCATAGAAGGCAGAACTGGCTCCGACGACGAGGTTAACCCGGTTGACGTCCAGCTCGGAAGCTCCGAGGAAATTCCCTAAAGAGAAGTTGAGCCCGGGTGACTGATTGTCGACCCCGTCGATAATCTGCAGAGAACGCACCGGACTGGTACTGTTAAATCCCCGGGTATTAATGATCTTGAATCCCAGACTGGCAGCAGTCAGGTCGACATCTTTTAACGCCCCCAATCCATCGTAAAAATTGGCTGCCGGTGTTTCCTTAATGGCTATATTATCCAGTGTTTCCACAGTAAGCGGGGTCTGTTGTTGTTTCTCACTGATCCGGCGGCCTTTTACTTCAACAGCCGCGATCGTAAGCACATCTTCATCCATTAGGATCTTCAGCGGTTGAGCGGCTGATGTAACTTCAATCTTTTGTTCGGCATAGCCGGTATAGGAAACGATAATGGTAAATGGTGGCGGCTCTTTATACGTCAGTTCAAACTTGCCGTCAAAATCAGTAATAGTACCTACTGTAGTGCCCTCAATGAGTATGGTAGCACTGAGCAGAGGCTCTCCCGAGCTCGCATCGAATACCTCTCCTCTAAGCACCGTTTGAGCAGTGGCAAGTTGGAAAGAGGCCAGCAATAAAACAATATTTAATACTAGTCCCTTCTGCAAAAATTTCATATTCAATAGTACACTTAAATCAAATAAAAATTCTGTGGGGCCAAATTAGTGAATTTTCGCATACACCAGCGTGTTTGAAGAGATTAATTTATAGCGTGCGCCGTACGAATCAGGCAGTACCTTCTGGAATTAGAAAAGGGATATGGGTAGAAATAAAACCAGCTATCCTCAGTCGGAGAAACTGAAATACCAGCTTATCTAAAATGAAATGAGATCCAGTCTAAGCGATTTCGTGCCGGGTCGAATACTAAATCGTAGCAGCTATTCTTTCGGTTGGAAAAAAGGCATCATGAAGCCTAAGGTGACGTAGGTTCCCTCCTGAAAAATTTCACCATCCGGAGACTGATCGATATCCAAGATGCCCAGATAATAACGCAGATCGGCAAATATCTTGCGGAAATTACGCAATTCCGCTTCAAACCCACCGCCAACCGTAACACCGCCATCCAATCGGCTGAGTTGTATGTGATCAAAATCCAGCTTTTCCTTAAAAAGAGTTTGATCCTCTACCCCGGTAGCCTGCATACGCAGACCGTAATTGACTTCAATACCGAACAAACCGTATAGATGAATGGGTTCCCAGTCCAGGCGAAGTTTCACCATCACCGGCAGTGAAAGGTAATTGGTCTCGACCGTATAATAATCCCGGGCGGCATCGAGTTTTCTAATGATCTCCTGGTTACGCCGCATGAGAAATGCCGGCCCACCGAAAAGCGCAGTATTGTTTTTGATCCGGATCTCTACGGGAAGCGCGGCCCGAAAGCCGGTGGATTGGGTAAAGCCGCCGCCGCCACTCACGCCAAAAGAATTTTGTGCAAAGACGGCAACGTTGGCCAGGAGCAGCAATAGGGATAATCGCCAACGGAGGAGTAGGTCGACCTTTTTAATCATGGGTCTTTGTGGATTATGGATTATGGTGCATCACTTCTAGCCTAGACTATTTTAAAACGGAAAAAGGTTTGGTGTAGTACAATGTACTTGAAAAAATTACTAGCGGTCCGGATGCATTCGGATTTGAGAGAGATTCCTAATTTTACCCACATGAAAATACTCACGGCAAAACAAACCCGGGAATTGGATGCTTATACCATAGAACATGAGCCCATCACCTCTATTGATCTGATGGAAAGGGCGTCCACCATGTTTGTTAACTGGTTCACAGAACGTTACCCTAACCAGAAGCGGTACATACGTATCATTTGCGGCATGGGCAATAATGGAGGAGATGGCCTGGCTGTCGCGCGACTCCTGCACGAAAAAGGCTATCCGGTGCGGGTAAATATCTGCCGCTTCAGTGAGCGTGGTAGTGATGATTTTGAACTGAATCTGGCACGAATTCAGTCTATTGAGAACCTGGAGATCACAGATATCTATCCCGACCATCCTTTGCCGGAGATCGATCCTGGAGAGATCCTGATCGATGCCATTTTCGGCTCTGGGCTCAACCGCCCGGTAAGTGGTTTCTGGGCTGGCCTTTTAGATTATATCAACGGGCAGGCCTCCGCTATCATTTCCATTGACATTCCTTCTGGATTGTTTGCCGACCAGCCATCGACGGGTACCACCATCCATGCGCATCGAACGCTGACTTTTGAGTTACCCAAACTGGCTTTTCTCTTTCCGGAAAACCAGGATAAGGTCGGTGAGTGGGAATACAGGTCCATCGGTCTGTCTGCGAAATTCCAGGAGGAACTGGAAAGCACCCATTTCTTTGTCGATGAATCCCTGGTGCGCAGTTATTGCCACAAAAGACACAAATTTGATCACAAAGGGACTTTTGGCCATGCACTACTGATTGCCGGCAGTTACGGAAAGGTGGGAGCAGCTATACTGAGTGCTAAAGCGGCGCTGCGCAGTGGTTTGGGGCTACTCACCATTCACTCGCCCCGCTGTGCGTACGAGATCCTGCAGATCAGTGTGCCCGAAGCGATGGTCAGTATTGACCGGCACCGGCATTTCGTCAGTGAATGGCCGGAGCCCGGTAAGTACCAGGCGATCGGCATCGGCCCCGGTATTGATCAGAAGAAAACGACCGTAGATGCCATTCTAGGCTTTATCGAAGCGGCACAACAACCCATTGTTATTGATGCGGACGGGTTGAATATTCTATCCCAAAACAAGGAATTCATTCCCAGGCTACCGG
>JAGQXH010001040.1 GCA_020436695.1 Lewinella sp.
ATCGCATCAACATCGGCTGGGATGTATTCCTTCTGGCCGGCCTGCTGGCTTTAGTCATCACGGTATTGACCATCAGTTCGCAGGCTATCAAGGCAGCACTGACCCAGCCGGCCAGGAGTCTGAGAGAGGAATGATTCATGTTATAATTTCTCACTTACGATACCCGGGCTTTTGTCATTGCGCTTTACAGGAATGCCGTATTCCTCAATACAAATGAGCAACACATGTCGCAGTTCCTGCTCATTCTCAAACCGGCCGAAAACAATCTTATGATGTGCCCATTTTTCGTACAGTACCAGGTAATCTTCCGTCAATTCAGCAGAAGTAATAGTTTTTAACTCCAGCCGATGTGGATTACCCGGACGCAGATAAAGATGATCCGAATAGATGATGACATATTGATCGGCCGTCCCGTTCTCAAAAAATAATTCTAAAGATATTGCAACAATGGCAATGATTAGCATTCCTATGTAAAAGTAGGGCCTGCCTATCGGGCTGTACCACCAATATAGCAATACAAGTATACCCAGAAAGAGATAACTGGTTAGCCGAATGTATTTTACTTTGATATCGAATCTGCGTCCTTTTTCCACCGACTGCCCATGTTTGTCAGCAGATATGCGGTCATATAGAATTCCTCCCCAGAACGCGGCTACCAGAAGAGACATTTCTATGAGATGATCCGGAATGTAAGCGGAAGGAACAAAAATGAGGAAAAACAGGGAAATGGTAACCAGAATAGGCAGACCTGCGACAAGCCTTTTTTTGTAGTTCATTTTACTGGAATTTAGCGGATTAGGAAAGCTAAAATAAGGATAATATGGATGTCCCGCAAGTGCGTTCTTTTGGATCTGCTCTATTCATAATTTTGGGAATATGAATTTCCAGGTGAGTTGTTTATCCAATATGCCCTATTTTGTACCCCAAAACCGCAAACACCATCATGCAGGGGGACACCACCGTACAAGCAGAGCACCTGGCGCATCAGTTTCAGCTGGAAGGAAGTATTGAAAGCATTACAGTCTTCGGTACCGGTCATATTAATGATACTTTCCGGATCAAGAATTCAGATACCACCGCGCCTGACTACTTATTGCAACGGATCAATCACCTGGTTTTTCCGGATGTCGGCCCCATGATGGAGAATATCGCCAAAGTCACGGAGCATTTAAAGGCAAAAAGCAGTAGCCAATACACCAGCCTGACCATCATTCCCACGCGGGAAGGCCGACTGTTTTGTAAGGATGAGCATGGCAACTACTGGCGGATATTCATCTTCATGAAAGACCTGATCTCGTACGACATTGTAGAAACAACCGAACAGATCTACGAAGGTGGCAAAGCTTTCGGTGCATTTCTACGCGATCTCTCCGATATTTCGGCGGCCGATCTTTTCACCACCCTATCCCGCTTTCACGATGTGCCCTGGCGGGTGGGAAATTTGCGGCAGGCAGTAAAGCGGAATGTCAAAAACCGGGAGGAAGCCAGCCGGAAACTGATCCGGTTTGCGTTTGATCAGGCAGAGCGGATGTCACAGGTACAAAAATTGGGCGATCAGGGCAGACTACCGCTTCGGGTAACCCATAATGATACCAAATTCAATAATGTATTACTTGATCGAAACGGCAAAGGGCGCTGTGTTATTGATCTGGATACCGTTATGCCCGGCTACGTGCATTTCGATTTTGGAGATGGCGTGCGCACCAGTGTCAGTACGGCAGCCGAAGACGAAAAAGACATCGACAAAATACAAATAGACCTGAAGCGTTTTGAGGCCTATTCCAATGGCTATCTCGAAGCTACCCGCAACATACTCACCCCGCTGGAACTGGAACTTCTGCCGCTGGCCGGGGCCATGCTGGCCTACATCATGGGTATCCGCTTCCTGACCGATTTCCTGATGGG